>JAYSWW010000522.1:0-2485 GCA_043717805.1 Ferruginibacter sp. | reverse complement strand
TTCAGAATGAATGTATTAAGCCTGCTGAATGTTTTTTCCGAAACATCGTATTCATATGTTTTGCCAACAGGCTTTGTGTTTTTTTCCTGGTCGTTTATTTTTTTGATCACTTCATTCAGGTTATCCACTTTTACAAAATTGCAGGTGAGGCTAAAAATGTAATTTTCAAAATCAAGTGAGGTTTTGGTATTGCTGATACCGGCTGTATTCTTTATGGTTCTTTCTATTTCAGCAACTTTTTGCGTGATTTCCGCTTTATCAGGCACCCGGTGCCCGTTGGCTGTTTTCATTTTCATGATGGAATTCAGCTTGGTTTTGCTGCTGCTCAGATTGAACAGCAATTGAAAATTACCCGATCCGTCATTTTTCAGATAAACCTGTTCAATTATTTCAAAGCAACTTTGCAACATAAACATAGAGCCAAGCAGCACGGTATAAAATATTTTTTTCATTCAGAAAATTTGCGAGGCAAAACTATTCATTTATCACTTTAAAACTGGATAATCCTTTAATTATTTTCCTGTTTAAAACCTCTGTGCCTGTTTGATCGTTTTTTAATACAATAACCAGCCAACAGGAAAAATTACCACTGTTGTATTTTGTAAACCAGGTAAATCTTTTGTAATGTATATTGTAATATGAATAAGAACTGCCTGCTGTTTTGCCTGATGTTATTTTTATTTAATACTGTAAAGGCAACCCCATCGGATTCAACCTTTGAACGGAAAAGATATGATACCAAACGATTAACCGGAACAGCCATTGTACTGGACGGAATTCCTTCCGAAGAAGCATGGAAAGCAGTTGAATGGGGTGGTAATTTCACACAATGGCAACCCAATGAAGGCAAGCTTCCCTCCCAGCCCACGAATTTCAAAATACTATACGACGATAAATTCCTTTATATAGCCTATGATTGCCAGGATGCGGCACCTGATTCTATTGTAAAAAGAATGGGCAGGCGGGATGAATTTCCGGGCGATTGGGTAGAAATAAACATTGACAGTTATCATGACAAACGCACTGCTTTCTCCTTCACACTTTCTGTTTCAGGCGTACGGGGCGATGAGTTTGCTTCCAATGATGGCAGTAACTGGGATGCCAGTTGGAACCCAATATGGTTTGCGAAAACACATGTGAATAAAGAAGGATGGACGGCAGAGGTTAAGATCCCGCTTAGCCAGTTGCGTTACGGCAATGAAAAAGAGAAAGTATGGGGAATACAGGTTCACAGGCGGATATTCAGAAAGGAAGAACGTTCTCTATGGCAGTTGATACCCCAGAGTTCTGCGGTTTGGGTAAGCCGTTTTGGGGAGTTGCATGGATTGAATGATATCCCCTTTCACCGGCAGGTTGAAATAGCACCTTATATTACCGCACAGGCTGATACCTACAAAAAAGAACCTGGTAACCCGTTTGCAGACGGATCTGATGTGAAGATCATAGCCGGTGTAGATGGGAAAGTTGCAGTAACCAATGACCTCATTCTCGATTTTACCATCAATCCCGATTTTGGGCAGGTGGAAGCCGATCCATCACAGGTACGGATAGACGGTTTTCAGAATTACTTTGGTGAACGAAGGCCCTTTTTTATTGAAAGCAGGAATATTTTTGAGTACCAGCTTACCGGTTCAGAAGCCGGTGGTGATTATGATTCCGACCTGCTTTTTTACTCCCGTCGAATTGGAAGTTCACCACATGGATATCCCAATACAGCATCGGGTGAATATGTAAAATACCCTCAGAACACCAGCATCCTGGGTGCTGCAAAATTCAGCGGTAAAACAAAGAACGGTTGGAGCATTGGAGTACTGGAAACTGTTACCGAACGTGAAAAAGCAGTCATTGACAGTTTTGGAAAACGTAGAAAAGAGTTAGTTGAACCATTTACAAACTATTTTGTAGGCAGGCTTCAAAAAGATATCAATAAAGGTAATACCATCCTGGGAGGGATATTTACAGCAGTAAACCGCGAACATGGACTGGACAATTTGTTGCACCAGAGTGCCTTTTCAGGTGGAATTGATTTCCTTCATTTCTGGAGGAACCGTACCTGGTATATACGCGGCAATGTTGTTTACAGCAATGTTAGGGGCAGTAAGGAAGCCATCTTAAATACCCAGACATCATTTGAACACCTTTTTCAACGCCCGGGGGCAAAGGAACTAACGATTGACCCTAACCGAACTTCACTAAATGGTACAGGTGGTACGATCCGTTTCGGAAAGATCGGAGGCAAAGAAGGAAAACTGGGCCAGGTTTTCAAATTTGAGACCGGCCTTACGCTGCGTTCACCCGAACTGGAACTGAATGACATCGGTTTCATGCTCACATCCAATGAGATCAATCATTTTACCTGGGCTGGCCTGCACTTTCAAAAGCCATTCTCCTTCTTTCGCAATGCCCGGTTTAATTACAATCATTGGTTCCGCTGGGATTATGGCGGCCAGTTGCTTTATAAGCAATTCAACGTAAATGCAAATGC
>JAYSWW010000521.1:0-2486 GCA_043717805.1 Ferruginibacter sp. | reverse complement strand
GTTTAAAAACAAGGTAACCCCAGAAAAAAAAAGTTCCGGATGCGATGTAAGGAATGATCCTGTCTTTTTGCGTACGTAAATATATGGATTCAATAAACCCTACGGCTTTCAGGAGTAATACACTTATTACCGGAAAAAAAAGGAGGTTTAATAAAATGATCAATATGGTTTGTTTTTTTTCAGCATCCGAAAAACCTGAGAATGCACTTGGATGAATATATACTAAAAACAAACTCACATAAACGGGTACAAAGACGGGGTGAAATAAATAACTGAAGAAAGCAGCATAGATCTTCCCGGCAATTGATACCCGTATTTTTTGATCCTGCCCGGGACCTGAGTCCGATAAACCCGGTAAAATATTTTGCATGCGTTGTTTTTTAAGGACACTTGTTAAAGGATCTTCCTGAGTCTTGCTACCGGAATATTTAATTGTTCCCTGTATTTTGCCACCGTTCTCCTGGCAATGTTGTAACCTTTTTCCTGGAGCATTTCTGTAAGCTTTTCATCGCTGTATGGATGTTTTTTATCTTCCATTTCAATGATATCCATCAATATTTTTTTTACCTCACGGGTACTCACTTCTTCACCACTGTCTGTTTGTAAACTTTCACTGAAGAAAAATTTAAGCCGGTATGTGCCAAATTCAGTTTGTACGAATTTACTGTTTGCCACCCGGCTCACGGTCGATATGTCCAGGTTGGTCTTTTCAGCAATATCTTTTAAAATCATGGGCCGCAGATCAGTATCATCGCCTGTAAGAAAAAAATCATACTGGTAATTCATAATGGCTTCCATCGTATTGAGCAGTGTGTTTTGCCGTTGCTTGATGGCATCAATGAACCATTTGGCAGAATCAATTTTCTGTTTGATGAAAATAACGGCTTCTTTTTGCTGTTTGTCTTTTTTGGTTCCTTTGTCGTAATCTTTAAGCATATCCCTGTATCCTTCACTGATACGCAGATCAGGCGCATTTTTGCTGTTCAGGGAAAGCTCCAGTTTCCCGTTGTTGTTGGAAATAAAAAAATCAGGAATCACATAATTCTCTCCTTTATTGTCATCACCAACAATATTCCCCGGCTTGGGATTCAGTTTTACGATCTGTGAAATTATTTCCCTTAGTTCTTCATCCTGCAGGTTCAGGCCCCGTTGTATCTTTTCGTAATGTTTTTTGGTAAACTCATCAAAATATTTATCCAGAACCTTGATGGCATTCTGTATTACTTTACCCTGGTTTTTTTTTCTTTCTAACTGAAGGAGCAAACATTCCTGCAAATTACGGGCACCCACACCGGCCGGATCAAATTGCTGGATCTGTAAGATCAGGTCACTTATTTCCTTATCATTGGTCTGTATGTTCTGCCTGAAAGCCAGGTCATCTATGATTGATGAGATATCACGCCTGAGATAACCGTCGTCATCCAGGCTGCCAACCAGTTGAATGGCGATTTTTTTCTGTTTATCACTCAGGATAAGCATGCCAACCTGCTGCAGCATCAATTCTATGAAACTTGTTTCCACTTTATGGGGGATTACCCTGTTGTCATCTTTTTCAGGATAATTCTCATCCCTTAGCCTATAATCGCCTACATCGTCATCACCTTCATGTACATATTCACTTATATCAATATCATTGTATTCATCTTCGCTTCCATCGTGTTCAAAATCATCGTCTTTTGAATCCTCGAATTCATCTTTATTTTCAAATTCATCTTCGTGCCCTTCGTCTCCCTGTTCCAAAGCCGGGTTTTCTTCCATTTCCTCTTTGATCCGCTCCTCGAGTATGGCCGTAGGTACCTGCAGCAGTTTCATAAGCTGAATCTGCTGGGGGGATAGTTTTTGTAATAATTTTTGTTGTAAACCCTGGTATAAAGCCATGCTGTTCTTTCTGATATTTTGACCGGCTGATGATCCTTCTTTTTATTAACACCCGATCGTGCTATTTATGCGTAAATTTACAACTATGAATGTTCTTTTATGAAACAAAAACATAAAATATTACTTTTTTGCATGATTATTGTGGGCAAAAGCGTTTTTTGTCAACAAAATACTCCTTTTAAACAATCGCTTTTAAGCATCAGAAAAACATACTTACAGCCTGGAGTTAACAACCTTGCAGAAAAACAAACCACTGTTTTACCCCCCGATTTTTCCTGTACACAATCCGGATATTTTTGCAAAAAGGAATGGAAGGTTGAATCTGTAACAAAAATACCATTCAGGTTCAGGTTGGGAAGCCTTCAGTATAATGACTGGCTGGAAGGGAAAAAAAATGCCGGTCTTTTACCGGCAAACTAAAGAACTGAATTTTTTTATTTGATCTTTGGAGCCGAGGCGGGGATATTAAAATAATTAAGCCTTAAACTATCTGACCAGCCATTCGGATTTTTTTCAAAAGACCTGCTGCTGTAAAAGATCATTCCCTGTATGTTGGGTGTTGCCCTTAGTTTTTCAATTTGCCGGGGCAATAAGGTTTTATCCTTCCA
>JAYSWW010000053.1:0-2243 GCA_043717805.1 Ferruginibacter sp. | reverse complement strand
CGGGAACATTATGCCGAGACCCTCGCCACTAAAGCAGATCCTTCAAGCGAAACCTTATTAAATACTTTACTTACTGATTTCCGGAATGAATTTTTAGCTGCCAATTTTTACCGTCTCAATGCCGACTCGTCCAACCAATTTTTTAAGGACAGCTTAGTGAACGGTAATTTTTCCGGTTACACAAATAAGTACGAAACCAAAATTTATACTTTTGATGCAAACGAAAGGCCTTTATACAACCGTGGTGCTACAGGATTTAATGAACTGAATACCGTATTAAAGACACAGGCCAAACCTACCAATATTCCTGAACTTTTTTATTACGATGAATCTTATGACCGGTTTAGTTATATAAGCCGCAAAACAGTAACAGATACCAGTGGAGATACCCTGGGGTATGTATTTGTGCTGGCCAATCCCAAAAAATATAAAACAGATGCATTGAACCTGGAGCTTTTTTCGAAAGGAAAGAACAATGCCATTGAAAATTCAACCGTATATGCATTTGCTGTATATAATAACCTGCAACTGGTAAACAGCCACAATGATTATGCTTTTGCTACAAGGTTAACTCCGCAACAGATACCTAAGGAGGAATTAGCGACCTTTAAAAAGAACGGTTATGATGAACTCTGGTATAAGACCGGGCCGCAAAAAATTGTGATCATTGCCAAGGAGAATAATTTTCTGATAGAGTCAATGACTTTATTCTCTTATTTATTCTGTGCCTTTTTACTGGTTACCGCTTTCTTTTGGTTATTGAATATCAGCATCCGGGCAAGGTTCAATAAACTTCGTTTCAGGTCTTACTGGCAGCTTAGCATACGAAACCAGATACATGGTACGGTGATCTTTATCAGTGTACTTTCTTTTTTGGTTATTGGGGTGGCAACTATCCTGTTCTTTATAAACAGGTACGAGAACAGTAACCGGGAAAAACTGAGCCGGGTCATACACGTAATGGAAAATGAGGTGCGTATTTCTTTATCGGAGTTGTCGGTATTTGATGATGTGGTGAAAGTATATGACGAAGCTTACCGGGAGAAACTGGAAAAGACAATTGATAAGATATCGGAAATACATGCCGTTGATGTTAACCTGTACGACCTGGATGGTGACCTGAAAGTATCATCCCTGCCACTGCCATACACCAAGGGCATCATCAGTACCAAGATGGACCCGATGGCCTTTTTTCATCTTAGTAAAAGAAAAGAGGTACAGTATTTTAAAGAAGAAAAAATAGGCAACCTGAATTTTGTAAGTAACTATGTTCCGGTCATTGATGCAACCGGCAGGGAGTATGCCTATCTCAACATCCCTTACTTTACTTCCGAAAGTAAATTGCAGGAGGAGATTGCAAACTTTTTGGTAACCATCATTAACCTGAATGCCTTTATCTTTTTAATTGCCGGAATTGTGGCGCTGTTCATCACCAATCGTATCACCCGTTCATTTTCTTTTATCAGCGATAAGATGAAAGCGGTTAACCTGGGGCAAATGAATGAAGCTATTGATTGGAAACGGGATGATGAGATTGGAGAACTGGTTAAAGAGTACAATAAGATGGTGGGCAAACTGGATGAGAGTGCTGTTGCCCTTGCTAAAAGTGAAAGAGAAGGCGCATGGAGAGAGATGGCCAGGCAGGTGGCGCATGAAATAAAGAATCCGCTCACACCGATGAAGCTGAGCCTGCAGTATCTTCAGAAGTCAATTGCAAATAATGCCGGTAATGTGCAGGAGCTCACGGCCAACGTGGCGCAGACATTGGTGGAACAGATAGACCACCTTAACCATATAGCCGGTGAGTTCAGCCAGTTTGCAAATATTGGTAACCCATATAATGAAACCTTTGACCTGAATGAAGTGATAAAAATGGTTACCCAATTACATGCCATTGATGACCGGGTGCAGCTAAGCTGGAATCCATTGCCACAGCAGGTTTTCATCCACTCCGACCGTACACATATCAACCGCCTTTTCACCAACCTTATTCAGAATGCCATACAGGCTGTGCCAAATTATAATACCGTGAAGATAGAGATCGATGAAGAACTGGTTGACAATAAGGTATTGATAAAAGTAAAGGACAACGGTATGGGCATCACCGAGGAGTTACAGACTAAAATATTCACACCTAATTTTACTACAAAAACTTCCGGCACCGGATTGGGGCTTGCCATGAGTAAAGGAATAGTAGAACAGGCCAAGGGAAATATCTGGTTTGAAACAAAAGCGGGGGAGGG
>JAYSWW010000520.1:0-2488 GCA_043717805.1 Ferruginibacter sp. | reverse complement strand
ATTGTGGCAGCGGCAAGAATGACCTGGAACTCAGAAGCCTGCTTGGTGCCTTTTTGTTCAGCGGCGATACAGTTGAAAAAAAGATAAAGGTTTTAAGCGGTGGAGAAAAAGCCAGGGTTGCACTGGCAAAGACCATTGCCAGCAAGGCAAATTTCCTGATGCTGGATGAACCTACGAACCACCTTGACATTCATTCTGTAGACCTGCTGGTAGAATCACTGAATAAATATGAAGGGAGCCTGATACTGGTTAGCCATGACCGTTATTTCATAAGCAGGCTTGCAAATAAAATATGGGAGATCGAAGATCAGAAGATAAGGGAATTCAAAGGCACATATGCCGAATGGGAAGAATGGAAGGAACGCAGGGACAAGGCTGATGCGGAAGCAAAAAAAGCAGTAAAGGCAGAGGTGAAAGTTGAAAAGAAAGAAACGCTGCCTGTTAACAAACCTGTTCAGAAAACGGTGAGTAATGATCAAAAAAAAGAATTGACAAAGCTTAAGAACAGGGTAAAGCAACTGGAAGAAAATCTTATTCAATTGAAAAAAACAAAAGGAACCCTGGAATCTGCTTTGTCTGATCCAGAAATTTACAGCGATAAAAATAAATTTATAAAGGCTGAAGCTGATTATAATAAAGCAGTGAGTGCATTGAATGTAGCAAATACAGAGTTTGAAGAAGTTTTTGAAAAATTAATGGAACTGGAAGAGAACAGTTGAATGAGTATCATTTGAATTGAATCCGAATGAATTCAATTCAAATGTTATTGATTAGGGAGTGCTTAATTAAATGTGTCATTGATTACATTTTCAAAATTAACCAAAACTCAATCAAACAATTCCCCTTGGGCTTTATCGCCATCTTTGGTCTCCCACTCCATCTCCACTGATTTGGAAAAATCCAGCAGTTTGGCTCCAACTGCTTTCCATCCCATAACTTCCACCAGTTTGGTAACTTTGAATTTGGCTTTATTTACCTGTTGTCCGCGGCCCGACTGGACTTTCAATACAGGTTCTGCATCAGTGGTAACCGTTTCAAGCCTGTTGTCTTTTCCTTCTTTGATAAAATAGAATTTACTGTTGAGAGTAGTTGTTTCAATTTTAAAACGCTTGATATTGTATTGCAGTTTTTCACTGTCTAGGTAAACAGCCGTAATGATTTTATTGGGATCATATTTTTCTATCAGCAACATTTTATCCGCATCAAACCGCTGTGTCAGTTCCTGGTCCAGTATTTCATAATTACCATCGCCGTAAATGACAAGCAACCTGTCTTCCGCTTCAAATTTACCCAGGTATTCTCCTTTCACTTCTGTATTCAACCGGCCGAATTTGCTGTCGAACCAAAGTTTTTTTGCATCCAGTGTTGATTTACCTGCGTCTTTGAATTTTACAGATTTGATCGGGTATTTGGTAACCTGGTTGCCAATGCTTCCACGATTCTTGATCTCAAGTTCTTCAAAATAAAATTCAAATTCCTTTTTCTTGGCGCTGCAATTGGGACTCAACACAATTTTCACCACTTCAGCTTCCCCGTTCGCATTTACAGAAAAATAATGAACCCTGCTTCTTTCAGATCCTTTTGTAAGATCATACTCTTTATCCCGGGTAACACCTGTTACATTAAATCGTTTGGCAAAACTCATACCTGACTTTCCATCCACATAGATCATATTATAAGTAGTACGCTCATCTCCTTTTTGAAAAACAGCCACGTGTAAAATGTCTTTACCGATGAAAGCTTTATCAGAAACCTTAACCACTTTCATGATACCAGCTTTGGTGAATGCAATGATATCATCAAGGTCTGAAACTTCGGCTACGAGTTCGTCTTTTTTTAACCCCGTACCAATAAACCCATCAGCAAAATTTGCATAGATCTTTGTATTTGCTATAGCTACACTCTTGGCCTGTATTACATCAAATAATTTTATTTCTGTTTTGCGTTCTTTCCCTTTGCCATATTTTTTTAAAAGATTTTCATAATAGGCAACTGCAAAATCTACCAGGTTCGCCAGGTCGTGTTTAACCTTTTTGATCTCAGCTTCCAGGTTTTTGATCTGTTCATTGAGTTCATCAATGTCGAGCCTGTAGATGCGCCGTACAGGCTTTTCAGTAAGTTTTATAATATCTTCATGGGTAATTTCCCTTTTCAGTTGTTTC
Source organism: Ferruginibacter sp. (assembly GCA_043717805.1). GTDB lineage: Bacteria > Bacteroidota > Bacteroidia > Chitinophagales > Chitinophagaceae > Ferruginibacter. Next base: position 326 of record JAYSWW010000520.1, on the reverse strand, counting down.
TTGAACGGTGTAAAAGCTTTGTCGATGGCCGCCAGCACTTTGTCCCATGTTTCATGTTTTTTCTCCAGCTCTTTGTAGATCTTCTCTTCAAAGAATATTTTCTCAAGAGAAGTATAATGCCATTTTTCCTGGAGTTCGGCCAGTTTTATTTCCAGTTCACGTTTTAAAAGTTCCTTTGTATTATCAGTTGCAACGGATAACAATTCTTTTACCGAAAGGAACTGTGGTTTCTTGTTTACGATCACACAGGCATTTGGTGAAATGCTTACTTCACAATCGGTAAATGCGTACAGGGCATCAATGGTGATATCCGGTGAGATACCCGG
>JAYSWW010000519.1:0-16449 GCA_043717805.1 Ferruginibacter sp. | reverse complement strand
GATGGTAAATGGAAAAGCTGCGGAACATTGGGGTTATGTAAATCCGAAGGACGTCATGAAAATGATGAGTATGAATAAACCACCTGAAGTAGTCATGGATAAAATGGAAAATAAAATGATGGATCAGAAAGATACAACGATGAAGAAATAAGGTCAGTCATGACGATCAAAAAAAGCCCTGTTATTTAGACAGGGCTTTTTATTGGGGGAAATCTAATGTAATATCGTTAGATTATAACCTGGGCTTACCGTTAAAGTAGCGCCAGGCAATATGGTCAAACTTCTAATAGTCACATTTGAAGTTAATGTTATGTTGGCAGTATTAGTAATGATCACATCGGTATTTGCATCCGGAAGCGTGCCACATGACCAGCCACTCGCATCTTCCCATTGAGTGTGTGTACTCTGCCAACGCCATTCATTCTGAAACCTGATCCCAAAAGTCTCGCTATTCCCACCGTCAACAATACAACGATACAAATTGCCATATGAAGAAGAGGGGATATTGGTCAATTGTAAAAAAGATGTATTTGTACCGCTATAGTATCCTGCGTTATTAACATCAGCAAAATTAATACTGTCACTACTTACCTGCCATTGATAATTCGTGCCTGTAAGTGTAGATTCAATGGTTGTGTTACCCAATGGAGGGCATAATACAACATCTACTGGTTCTGCGATCCTGTTTCTATATATATACAAGGCCGCAGTGAAATCAGTTGGCATTACAACGAGGATCTCAGGCTTGCTGTCGCCTTGGAGGTCGCTTATACAGGCACTTGTTACAGGGCCGCCGGGAAATTCAATGCGGGGTGCAAAGGAAATATTGCTCGCAGAACTTAGATTTATTAATAGTATCCTTTTACCAGCAGGGTAAATGTTATCGGTACTGCAACCAACGTACAGGTCGGGTTTTCCATCCCCGTTCACATCGCCGGAAGCAATCGATACAGGATAGGTGTTTGCTGGACCAGACCACGGCGGAGGCGGAGGATATATATTCCCTTGTATAACTGTATGATCAACTCTGGGGGCAAACAAAATATTGCCAATGGTACTGTTGTTTAAAAAAGTAGAGATCACATGGGTAGATTCACTTGTTATCACCAGGTCATTTTTAAGATCGCCATCCAGGTCAACTGCATTAATGCAACCGGGATCGGCTTCAGTAGCAATATCTGTCCTGGGATCAAATGAAACAGTTCCTGGAGAGCTGCTGTTTTTTAAAATTGAAATACTGGTTGAAACATAATTGGTACTGATGATATCAGCTTTCAGATCGCCATCAAGATCTGCCAGGGTGATAAACCTGGGTCTTTTTCCCATTCTGAAATCAACACGAGCGGCAAAGGAAATATTATTTCCAATAGTAGTATTTCTGAATACAGAAACCGATGAATCGTCTTCATTTGAAATGATCATATCAGCCATGCCATCCCGATCGATATCGCCTGATACAATAGAAATCGGATGAACAACCGTTGTAATATCTATTTTAGGAGCAAAAGAAATATCGCCAACTGTACTGGTATTCATCAATACTGAGACAGTATTTAAAAAATGGTTCACACATGCCAGGTCCGGCTTTCCGTCTCCGTTATAGTCTGCGACTGAAAAATTTGGTGCATACATGGTGGTTGCAAAACTCTTCTTTGCAAATGATAAAGAGCTAACGGAGCTGGTGTTCCTGAACACAGAAATAGAATCAAAAGCAGCGATCGCAACAATGTCGAGCTTGCCGTCGCCATCAAAATCACTGGTAGTAAGCCTTTGAGAAGCTCCCGCATTAAGATTAAGTCCATATCCGGCTTCATAGGGAAATGAATTGACCGTAACAGGTGCGCCAGGTGTAAATGTTACATCAAATACCAACACAGAATATGCAGTTAATCCATTCGTGGTGACAGATATTGGTTGATAATTAGCACCAACGGGAACTACAACATCCAGCGCTGTAGCAGATGCTGAAGTTACAGTTGCCCTTACAGCGCCAAAGAATACAATATTATTCGCCGCAGTTGCATCAAAATTTGTACCTGAAAAAGTAACAGTACTGCCAACAGGTCCACTCAATGGTGTAAATGAATTAATAACAGGAACCTGTGCAAATGCAGTTAATGTAACAAAGGAAAATAAAAAAACCACGAAGACTTCTTTATATTTTATCAATTTACTCACAGGGATACTTTGATTGAATAATAAATGACAGAATAAATATAATGTTTTTCAATGGACAATCATAGTACCCATATTATACGCCCAATAAAATCAATAATTAAAGTAAATAGAAAAGCAAAGATTACATCTTCCCCATAACATACATATCTCCTTTTGGCTGAGGATTACCACCTTCGGTTTCAAGCGTTACTGCAAATGCTTCAGCTTTGCCAAAACTTTTCATTTTATGAATGCGGTATTTGTCGCCTTTTTTGGTCATGATGATCAGTCCGCCATCTACCGGTTTGCCATCAACGATACCCCAGAACTGGTATTGTTTACCGGCAGGAGCATCCGGTAAATTGCTGGCATCAATATAGACATCACCGGTATTTTTCATCCAGAATATTTTTGCAGCAGCATCGGGTGCAGCAGGCAATCCATGTAATGTAACAGGTTCACTGTATTTACTTTGAATCACTCCCATATCATCCTTCATTTCTTTATTGGATTCTTCCAATGCTGCCAATTGATCCTGCGCATTGTTTTTTTCGATCACTGCAGCAGCATAATTTTTATCTGCGGTTTTATATTTGTCATAATAGACAACATTTAAAACAGCACTGCCCGTTAACAGGAGAATGGAAGCGGCTGCTGCATATTTCCAAAAGGACGATATTGAAACAATTTTACCGGGTACGTCATTTTTTGCGGAACCTGTATTTATGGTTGAGAATATTTTTTCCTTAACATTTTCAACTGGTTGAACAGCGTGCATCATTGCATAGCTTTGAAGCCCGGATTCTACCGCAGCAATTTCTGCTGCAATTTCGGGATGTATTTTTGCCATTGCCTGAACTTGGGCAATTTCCTGTTCATTTGCCATTCCGAGTACAAACAACTCAAGCAAACCTGATGATATGGTTTCGTTTATTTCCACTTAATTATGTTCCAGCATTTTTCTCAATTCCATGATTGCCGACCGCATCCTTGTTTTTACAGTACCGAGGGGAATACCCATTTCTTTGGAGATCTCTTCCTGGGTATAACCATTGAAATAAGCAAGGTCAATGATAGCTTTTTGCTCAGGCTTTAAGTTAGCAACCTTTTTATGCAGCCCAATGGTATCAAACTTGTCTGCACCATGGTTTTTATCTTGGTAATTACTTACGGAATTTTCATCTCTTGAGATTTTCTGCTGCTTCTTATATCCTTTACTTCGCAGTGTATCAATGGTTAAATTCCGGGTGAGGTTGATCATCCAGGTAAAAAGCCTTCCTTTGCTGCTGTCGTATTGAGAAAAATTATTCCAGATCTTTAAAAATGATTCCTGAAGAATGTCTTCAGCCAGCTGTAGATCATCTACCATTCGGCTGATGATCCCGTTCAATGCACCGGCATAATTGTCATACAGGTACGAAAATGCCTGTTGATCTTTGCTTTGTAAACAAAGCACCAGTTCTTCTTCACTGTATTTAATTTCTCCGGCCAATTGATTCGTATTAATAATAACCGAAAATAAGTGATTTTTGCCTTAATTCTGATTGCCAACTGAAATTGATTGATTGATGCTTCAAAAAATTGCTCCCATATTGCCTGCAATAAACTTATCGGAAACCAATTTGTTTTATAAGAATAAGTTAAAATTCCACACGAAGTATTTTGGCAATTACCTCATTGTTTCAATTGATAAAATTGAAATTCACTTTGTGGAAAAAAAAGATCCTAAGAATTTCATTGCTTCGGAATGTTGTTTGTTTGGAAATAATATAGAAGACCTGTATACAAAATTCTCATCCATGGATATGATCAGGCCGGAGGGGGATCTGAAAGCCAATTCAAGAGGGCAAAAAGAATTTTGTATTGTTGACAATAACGGGAACCTGTTGAGGTTTTGTGAGATTTAATACTGGATACCGGATGCTGATGTAATCCATAAATTAAGTTACAATTTTATTACTTCATATACGCCACTGAAGAGATACCATTTTTTTGTGGCTAGTTCCATACACTTATATCTTGTTCTGATCTTTGTTCCGCGTATAAATACCCTGTTTCCTTTTATCCTGAATGTTTCGCCTTCTTTTAATTGCTCTACCAAAAAATGCCCGTCTTTCTTGGCATCGTAATTCCGGAGTACTCTTAATAATTTTTCATCGCCACAACTGCTGGCTGCAGGATTTTTTAAGGTTTGCAGCAAAGCAAATTCAATTTCAGGGGGGAATATTTTTTTTGATAAGAATTGAACAAGGATCTTACTGAATTCATCTTTCCATTGCTGGCCGTGTGCCTGTACCCGGTGACCATACCGCTCATAGGTGAACAGGTGTGCAAGTTCATGCAGCAGGGTTATGAGGAAATTATATTTATTTAAATTCCCATTGATACTGATGCGATGGGCTTTGCCTTCATGTGCATGCCTGTAGTCGCCGAGGATGCTTTGGCGCTGCCTGGTAATGGTGAGCTGAACTTTATAATGCTGTAAATAATAATGTACATCTTCAAAGCTTCCTTCGGGTAAATACGACTGAAGCTGTAATAACGGAACCTCTTGTTTAGCCATCAGTTTTCTTATTCTTATTCATTTTCATTACTACATAAACTTCAGTAGCAAGATAGACCAAATATAAAAAAAGTGCAATGAACACCGCCCGTTTATTAAAGTTGGTTCCACTGGCATACACGTAAATAATAACTGCAACAATGCATAAGACCATTTTAACCATCATACCGCCCATTACACTTCGGACAAAAACATGCGGGTTTTTATGATGCAAACCTTTTTTCTGAATAAGAAAAGAAACGATGCTGATCAGGAAGAGAAATGCATTGGACCCGAGCAATACATTGCTGTCTATTTGAAAATGATAAAGAGTTGAATATAAAATAAAAATGATTCCGGTGATGAGTGAGAATATTAAAACCAACGGTAATACCAAACGGCCTGGAGCATTCATGAAAGAGTTATTTTTTTTGGGCAGTATCTTTTACGATCCTGTAAATGACTGCAATGATTACCAGCAAAGGTAAAACCCAAACAGCTAACGGCATTTTTATTTTCAGCCATTTATCTATTTGAAGGCCTCCGTAGACTGAAAGTCCTATCGCTGTCATGAATTGTGTTGCCAGGCCGGCATATTTCCACAACAGTTTATTGTCTGGTTTACTCATTTACTGCTTTACCCATGTCTATATTCAATTCTACAATATTAGCGCCCATCTGGCATTCGCCATTGAAACTGGCTGTAGATTCAATCTGTAATTTGGCTGTATGAATGTTTCCTTCCACCACGGCCTTGCCATGCAGGTATAAAATATCATTCACCCTTACTTTTCCCAATACCCTCCCAAGAATATCGGCCTGGTGGGCAATAATATCCCCTTCAATAATGGCTTCAGGTCCCAATAATATTTTTGCTTTACAGGTAAGGTTTCCTTTCAATATGCCGTCAATTCTGATATCTCCTGAACTTTCAATATTCCCGCTGATAACTGCTCCTGCACCAATTATTGTTGTTGAACCGGCCGGGTTTTCTGCATAGGATGACCTGGATTTAGAAGTAAACATATTTCATAGTTTTGGATGTTAAACAAACTTATTCTTATGTTTTAACGAATATTTTACGGTTTTAGTCTAATCATCTGTATTTTCCAATTTGGGAAGATCCAGTTTTGTGGTGTCCATTTTTACAATATTACCTTCCAATACTCTTTGCAGGTCTTTAAAATATTTATTCTGCTGGTTAAGAGCCTGTTCCATCGAATCTGTTCTGATTTTGAGGTTCTTATATGCTTTGATCTGTTTTGCATCACCATATCCTGAACCCGGTAAATAGAATCTCAATGGGGTGAATATGATCAGGGAGGATGTTAGTCCGATCATAAGTATGAAAAGGGTACTCATCACCACATATACGCTCATACGGGTTAGCTTGAATTTAACCACTTCTTCATAAGTATCTTCATTCATTAATACAAGCCGGTAGCGGTTGCGAAGGCGTTTCAGCGTATTGTTTGCATCTATTTTCGCCATAAAACTGAATTTTGAACGTTAAAAATAACAAAGAGCCATCATTCTGCAGTATAAAATCAATGCAATTATTTTAATAGAAGTATGGGACAGATTTAACATATTTAATAAGATTATTCAATTAAAATTGCTTTTGCCATACTTAATTTTGATGCGTGTTCATTTTTTATTTTCAATGAAAGTTGAACCAGGAACAGTTGCTGACATGAATCAAACCGGAGTTAATGGTTATGATATAACAAAATTTACTGAAACACAACCTGAATTTGACCGTTAGATTGCAAAAAAAAACCGATATTTAGCGCCATTAATTAATTTTTTTTATTCATGCCATACAGAAAGCATTATCTGATACCTTTTTTAATTGCCCTTGGTATATTTTCCAGTAAATTGTATGCACAACCGACATGGACATTTGATCCATTTGGCAAGGAAAAAAAACCGGAGAAATACGAAGAAAAAAAACTGGCTTCAGAAAAAACAGCAGATAAGAAATTTACAACCTACAGGAGGTTCATTCAAAATAATGTAACGCATTACAATTATTATTTCAATGCCAATAATAAGATAAAGGCGGTCATTGAACGGGCAAAGATCTCAAACCAGGATGATTATTCAAAACTACTTACTTTTTATCCATATTCACTGGACAATACTGCCAGCCAGCAGGTGGAACTGGATTCAGTCATTTATAAAGCAACGGCCGGGATATTGCTGCATGACCTAAGGACAGACTGGGTTGATAATATGTACCTGCTCATTGGCAGATCTTATTATTTTCGAAAGGAATTTGATTCTGCAGCTCTGACATTTCAATTCATAAACTACAATCTTTTTCCCCGTAAAAAAAAGGAAGATGATAACAGGATCGTTGGTGGTAATACATCAGCTCAATCCAATATACTTTCAATTGCAAATAAAGAAAACAGGAATATAATTCAAAAGGTATTAACCCTTCCGCCAAGCAGGAATGATGCATTGATCTGGCTTGCCCGAACCCTGATCGAAAAAGAAGAATACAGTGATGCTGCGGGCATGATCAATTTATTGATGAATGACCCAAATCTTCCAAAACGACTGAAAAATGACCTTGAGGAAGTGAATGCATACTGGTTTTATAAACAGGATTTTTATGACAGCGCAGCCACACATCTTGAGAAAGCACTCACAAACGCAGAAACCAGGCAGGATAAGGCCAGGTGGGAATATTTACTGGGGCAGTTGTATGATATGGGTGGCAATTATGAAAAGGCATCGGGATATTATGTAAAAGCATCCAGGCATACAGTAGACCCAATCATGGATATTTATGCCAGGCTGAACGATGCAAAAATGTACCGAGATAACGGCAATGTGCGGGAGCTGGAAAACAGTATTTCCAAATTATTAAAAATGGCACGAAAGGATAAATATGAATCATACCGTGATATTATTTATTATTCTGTTGGGCAAATGAGTTTACAAAAACCGGATACAGCGAACGCTAAAATACAATTCAGTAAAAGTATCCGTTACAATACCAGCAATGCCGGGTATAAAAACAAAGCCTTTTTGCAAATAGCTGATATTGCATTTGATGAAAAGGAGTATAAAAAAGCTTCTGCCTATTACGACAGTTTACAATTGGATGAACCCTCAATCAAAGACCAGGCTGTTAAAATTAACGAACGGAAGAACAGCCTTAACAACATCGTTGCTCAAATAAATATCATTGAAAGGGAAGACAGCCTTCAAAAGCTTGCGGCAATGCCGGTTGCTGAAAGAGATGCGGTCATTAAAAAAATATTAAAAAAATACCGGAAAGAAAATGGCGTAAAAGAGGAAGACAACGCTGATGGAGGCACATTAATAACTTTCAACAATGCAAACAACGCCAAGACCGACCTTTTTGAATCATCTTCTTCCAAAGGCGAATGGTATTTTTACAATGCCGGACTGAAATCAAAAGGGTATTCTGATTTTAAATCCAAATGGGGCAAAAGACAAAACATAGATAACTGGCGACGGAAATCTGCTGTTGCTGCCGCCACTGTTAACCTGAATGCCGGTAACATCGGCGATGATCCGCTTGACGAGAAAAAAGCATCGGTTACAGATACTAAATCTGTTGATTATTCTTATGTAGGTTTGATGAGTCAACTGCCATTGACAGCCGAACAATTGGATAGCAGTAATATAGTAATTGCAAAAAGCCTTATAACACTTGCAGGGCTGTTTCAAAATGACCTGGAGGATTATAAAGATGCAATAGAAACATACGAGGATTATTTAAAACGATTCCCGGATAAATTGCTGGACGGTGAAGTTTACCTGGGGTTGTATTTCTGTTATTCCAAATTAGGCAATACCGCTAAAGCTGAATATTATAAGAACCTGCTTACCACAAATTTTGCCGGCAGCAATGCAGTCAATAAAATAACAAATCCTTCTTATTCACAGGATCCGAATTTAAAAAATCCTGAAGTGACCAAACGGTATGAATCTATTTATAATTTATTCATTGAAGGCAAATTCACGGAAGCCCTGGATGCAAAGAAAAAAGCAGACAGTGTTTACGGCAAAAATTACTGGACTCCTCAGTTGCTTTACATAGAAGCTATAAATTACATTAAAGATAAAAAAGACAGCAATGCCATTTTGGTATTGAATGATATCATATCATTGTACCCGTCATCTCCATTAAAACTTAAAGCAGAAACGATGATCGACGTATTGAAAAGAAGGACTGAAATTGAAACTTACTTGACCAGCCTGGAAATTACAAGGGCTGAGGAAGATAAGATATTCCTTACAGAAGATAACAACGTTGTAATTCAAAAGGCTGTTCAAAAAGCTCCTGTTGTAAAAACAATTGCCCCAGTTATCAATCCCGCCGTTCAGAACAGCGGTGCGATACAAATTCCTTCCACAATGATAAGCGGAGCATTCAGATGGAATCCCGATACTGCACATTTTGTAATAATGATCCTGGATAAAGTAGACGGAATTTATGTAAATGAAGCAAAAAATGCTTTTACCCGTTATAACCGCGAAAAGTATTTTAATAAGACCATCAATATCAATAAAGATGTGCTTGATAAGGAAAGAAGCCTGTTGGTATTTGAAAGTTTTGCAAATCCGGATGAAGCAATGCTATATTATGAAAAGATAAATAAAGCTGCTGCTTCTGAAGTATCCTGGTTGCAACCAAATAAGTATTCATTCCTGGTAATATCAGCAGCAAATCTGCAAATATTAAAATCGGGAAAAGATATGAATGCATATAAAACACTTTTGAACAATCAATATCCGGGAAAATTTTAAGTGTGAAACTCCAGGCACCTTATTTAATTCATGAAAACAGGTTTTACTGGTTTTTTTAAATTGAAAAAAAATTATGACTCGTTCAGTTAGTATTCTTTGGCGTTTGTTCTTATGGGGATTTGGTTTATTGATCCTGATGTTCTTGTGTGCAAACTTTGGGCTCTTTGGAAAAATGCCTTCTATCAAGGAATTGGAAAATCCTGAAGCCGACCTGGCGAGTGAGATCATCAGCAGCGACGGACTGCTGATGGGGAAATATTATTCAGAAAACAGGAGTGAAGTAAAATACCATGATATTTCACCAAACGTGATCAATGCACTTATAGCAACGGAGGATGAACGGTTTTATGATCACTCAGGCATTGATGCGCAGGCACTTGCAAGGGTTGTTTTTACTGCGGGTACACAAGGTGGTGGAAGTACGATCACGCAACAGGTTGCTAAAATGATGCTCAGGCAGGGAAGGGGAAATATTTTTAAAAGAGGCCTTGATAAATTAAAAGAATGGATCGTTGCCGTTAAACTGGAAAGGAATTTTACCAAGGAAGAAATTCTTACTTTGTACCTTAACAGGGCTCCTTGGGGAAATGTTTATGGAATCAGAAATGCATCAAGAACCTATTTTCAAAAAGAACCTAAAGAACTTAAGATTGAAGAGGCAGCCGTTTTGATCGGTATGCTGAAAGGGTTTATTTATGATCCCATCAGGTCACCGAAACGTTCAATCGACAGAAGAAATACTGTCATAAATCAAATGGCTGTTGCACATCAGCATTTCTTAACCGAAGCGCAGGCTGAGAAGCTGAAATCAAAGCCACTTATAACAAATTATAAGATCATAGATGAGAACGTTGGAATTGCTCCTTACTACAGATCTGTATTGGTAGGAGTTTTAAGGGATTGGGCAAAAACCCACAAAAATCCAAAAACAGATGAACCTTATGATATTTACCGCGATGGATTGAAGGTTTACACCACTATTGATTCAAGGATGCAGAAATATGCTGAAGATGCGATAGAACAGCACATGCCTATGGTTCAGAAAAAACTTGATTATTATTTTAAAGCCCGCGGCAATAAAATGTGGAAGGGGCACGAAAATATTATTGAAGATGCTATGAAATTTACAGAACGCTGGAAAAATATGCGTGAAGATGGGTTTAAGCCTGAAGAGATCCGTAAGTCTTTTAATGTACCTGTAAAAATGAAGATATTTAGTTGGGCAGGAAAAACCAATCATGAAAAAGATACGGTGATGACCCCATTTGATTCCATTAAATATCACAAACAATTGTTACAAACCTCATTTGCGGGAATTGACCCTGTAACGGGGGAAATTAAGTGCTGGGTTGGCGGTATAGATTATAAATGGTTCAAGTTCGATCACGTAACAGCTAAAAGGCAAGTGGGTTCTACATTTAAACCCTTGTTGTATACTTTGGCGGTTACGGATGCAGGTTATACGCCATCCACTTATATTGAAGGAGGCCCGCTGACATTGAACGGGAAAACGATCAATACACGTGGAGGCACCATGGCCAATTGCCTTGCGTGGTCGGTGAATGGCGCTGCCTGGCACCTGATGGGAGTAATAGGTGTAAAAAGAACGCTTGAGTTCGCAGAATTGTGTGGCATTAAAACAAAGTTGCCGCCTTATCCATCCATTGCTTTGGGCGCAGCCGAAATTCCCATGCTTGAAATGTTGCAGTCCTTTACCATGTTTCCAAACAAAGGATATAATACAGAGCCGGTTTACCTGGTCAGGATTGAAGATAAATATGGCAACCTGATCCAGGATTTTCCGATAGCACAAAATAAACAGGTGATCGGAGAAACCGATGCCTATACCATGGTTAAGATGATGCAGGGTGTAATTGCCATCGGAACGGCCAGGAGGATCAACAGTTATAATATTCCGGTAGAAAAGGCGGGAAAAACAGGGACTACCAATGGAAATACAGATGGATGGTTTATCGGCTACACCCCGGAGTTACTTGCCGGAACATGGGTTGGTTGCGAAGATCCTTTCATACCAATTTATCAGAACAATGGGGGCGGTGCAGAAATGTCAGCACCCAATTGGGGGCTTTTTATGAGTAAGGTGTACGCTGATAAGAAACTGAATTATGGTAAACTGGAGAAATTCGTTGAACCTGCTGAAATGAAAAATGATCCTATTTATGCGGATCCCAATTATTTGAATAATATATTGAGCAAGGGAGACAGCCTGAATGAAGACAATGGCAATGGTGATGCCGGAGATTTCTTCACCGATGAAAGTACTAAAAATGAATTCATTGAAGAGAAGCCTGAAAAAAAGCCGGATAGTTTGCAAAAGGCAGATAATTCCAAAAAGGAGGAAAGCAAAGAAGTAAAACCAAAAGCTATTTTAAACAAACCAACGGATGATAAAAAAACCGTTCCCAATCCAAAACCAAAACCAGTTAATGATTATTGATAAACCTGATTTATATATTAAAGCGGCTTCCAGCCGCTTTTTTTGTGCCTTTAAAAATATTTTTTATTAAAATAAATCCACTGATAAGATGAAAGAGTAAATAAAACAAAACAATAAAAAATCAAAATTTGTATTTGGCAAGACCTTTTTTATTGTCATCTTTATTTATTCAGTTTTGAATAAATGACTGAATCATAAAATATCCCATCATAATAATAATTTTCTTTGTGGTATGCTTCTTTTATAAATCCGCAACTTTCCAGTAATGAAGCCGAAGCAATATTATCAGGATTGATATTAGCCTCAATGCTGTGCATATCAGTTTTTGTAAATGCATAATCAATGGCTGCATTCAAAGCTTCTTTCATGACCCCTTTTTTCCAATGATCCGGGTGCAGTATGTAACCAATCTCTGCACGGAAATGCTCTTTTTGCATGCGCCAGAAACCTATATTACCGATCATTATCCCGGGGTTGGTTTTGAATAATATTACCCAGAATATAGCTTCATTTTTTTCCTGTAAGACCAAAATTTCTTCCAGTTTAGATTTTGTTGCATCTATAGAAGCATCGGGTGCTTTGTTCAGGTGGAGGTTTACTTTTTCATTTGTGCGTAATAAATACAATTGCTGCAGATCATCCATTGACAAGTTGCGGAGCAATAATCTTTCTGTTTCAATTATTGGAAAAGGAATAAGGTTTATGGATAACATTTTTATTGGTTATTGATGGATGATAGAGGATACAGGATAACAGGCCGATCAAAAAGCGATGTGGTAAAAGAGGGCGATGCAACGAAGTTGATTATTGATTTTAAGCCGGGATTAAAGAATATCGAACAAGGAAAAAGGAATGCTGAATGTTGATCGGAATGTTACTTCGTCATTCGAAATTCCTTGATCCTTGTTCGATATTGCTATTAAGAGATGACATCTTTTCTTTAATTTTTTTAATTATTTCAAGCTAAAAGATGTCATCTCTCAATAGCATGTATTTAAGCAACTGCTTTATTCACCAACGCTGCAGCCTCACTTAATAAAATAGCGCTCTGAACTTTAAGCCCGCTCTCGTCGATCAGTTTCTTTGCTACATCTGCATTGGTTCCCTGCAGGCGAACGATGATCGGAATATCAATGTTTCCAATACTTTGGTAAGCATCAATAACGCCCTGGGCTACACGATCACAACGTACAATGCCGCCAAATATATTGATCAGGATCGCTTTTACTTTCGGGTCTTTTAAAATAATTCTGAAACCGGCTTCCACTGTTTGTGCATTGGCGGTACCGCCCACATCCAGGAAATTGGCAGGCTCGCCACCACTGAGTTTGATCATATCCATGGTAGCCATCGCAAGCCCCGCACCATTCACCATACAACCAACATTGCCATCCAGTTTTACAAAATTCAGGTTGAATTTTCCTGCTTCCACTTCGGTTGGATCTTCTTCACTGGTATCTCTCAATGCTGCTACTTCTGCGTGGCGCATCAGCGCATTGTCATCAATATTCATTTTACAATCTACAGCAATGATCTTTTCATCACTTGTTTTAAACAACGGATTTATTTCCAGCATGGCACAATCCAAATCAACATACGCATTGTATAAATTGGTTACAAATTTTACACAGTTCTTAAAAGCTTCGCCACTCAATCCAAGGTTAAATGCAATTTTTCTTGCCTGGAATCCTTCCAGTGCAGTAGTAGGATGTACCCATTCTTTAAAAATCTTTTCCGGGGTATCGTGTGCAACATCTTCAATATTCATTCCGCCTTCTGTGCTGTACATGATCACATTCTGGCCTTTTGTTCTGTCAAGTAAAACAGACAGGTAAAATTCTTTTACCGGATTTGGCCCTTCATAATAAACATCCTGGGCAACCAGCACTTTATTTACCAATTTACCTTCCGGACCTGTTTGAATGGTAACCAAAGTTCCGCCAAGAATATTGCCGGCAATTCTTAAAACATCTTCAGCATTTTTACCAACGGCAACACCTCGTTGTTCTTTTCCGATGATGGTTCCTTTACCTCGGCCACCGGCGTGAATCTGTGCTTTTACAACTGCAAACTTACTGCCATATTGAGTATGTATCTGGCGATAAGCTTCTTCAGCTTCCGAAGGAGTATTGCATGCAATTCCTTCCTGTACCGGTACATTGTATTTTTTTAACAGTTGCTTGGCCTGGTATTCGTGTAGATTCATGTTTTAAAAATTTTGGCGAAGATAATTAAAAACTGATTAGTGGAAAACGAAATACGAAAAGTGAAATTCAGTCAATTATAGGTTTTCCAACCCCCTTTAGCCTTACATTTGCAATTCCAACATGCGGGGTTACGATCCCTGAGCAGATACATGAAAAAATTTTTCGGATCCATATTGTTTTCTTCTCTTTTTACAATTGCCTTTGCCCAGGAACCTGTGCTAAAGAGCCTGCAGGGATTTAAAAACGCTGCATCCGGGGGAAGGAAAGATACCATTGGATTTGAACACCGGAATGACCTGAAAGATTCTATCAGCATCAGTTATAAATACCTCGATTCTACCAATAAAAGAACCATTGATTCTTCTGTAAATGATTTTGATAAATATTTTTCTGTTCCTTCTTCTTATCAATACATGGGAAACAATGGTGCAGCAGCATTTGCCCTGATCTTTCAGCCTTTTGCAAAACCCGGTTGGGATGCAGGATTTCATGCCTATGATATATACCGGTTTACTTTGGAAGATTCAAAATTTTATAAAACGACCAGGCCTTTTTCCATGCTGGGATACCAGCTGGCTTCAGGTAAAGAGCAAATGATAAAGGCAATGCATACCCAAAACCCGAAACCAAACCTGAATGTTGGATTTGATTACAGGTTGATAACAGCCCCCGGGTTTTTTATAACGCAAAATACCAATCACAATAATTTCAGGCTTTATGGAAATTACCAGGGAAAACGTAAACGATACAATGCAGCTTTGGTTTTGGTTGGTAATAAGATAAGGGCATCTGAAAACGGAGGAATAAAAAATGATTCTTTGTTACTTGATCCGAATAAGAAAGACCGGTTCAGCATACCGGTTAATTTAGGTAACAGCGCTTCGTTTAAAACCAATCCTTTTGTAACAACGATAAATACAGGGAATACTTACCGTGACTTTACACTTTTTTTAAGGCAAAGCTATGACCTGGGAAAAAGAGATTCATTGGTGATCAATGATTCAACAACTGAATATTTGTTTTATCCCAAACTGAGGATACAGCACAGTTTTACATATAATACCAACATCTATAGTTTCAATGATGTAAATGCAGATTCTGCCACTTATCAAAACTGGTACGATACAACTTTAAAAAAAGAGAAAGATACTTTTTCTATCAGGGAAAAATGGACAGTTATGAGCAACGATCTTTCTTTGATCCAGTTTCCGGATACAAAAAATGCAGCACAATTCATTTTAGCAGGAGCTACTTTTCAAAATATAAAAAGAGAGAACCTTGGCATTTCTTCAAAATATTATAATATCCTGTTGCATGGCGAATACCGTAACCGCACAAGAAATAAATTTTGGGATGTTTTACTCAAAGGGGAGTTTTATCTGAACGGGTTGAATGCAGGTGATTACAATGCCTATGCTACCCTTCGACGTTATCTCAATAAGAAACTTGGCAATATTAGCCTGTTCTTTCAGAATGTGAACCGTACGCCCTCATTTATTTTTGATAACAAGTCAGGTTTTAATCTTGGCAACAACAATGATTTTAATAAAGAGAACATCACATCTTTTGGCGCAACCGCAAGCAATCCTTTTATCAATGTTGGGTTTAAGGATCATTTAATAACCAACTACAGCTATTTTACCAATTACTATCAAAAAGCACAATACAGCAAAGTAATCAACCTCTTCCAGGTTTTTGCTTCAAAGCAAATCAGGATCTCCAGGCGCTGGAACTGGTATGCTGAAGCAGTATTGCAACAAACAGATGGCGCAGCGCCCATTAAAGTTCCTTTTTTGTTTACCAGGAACCGCCTTGCTTATGAAGGGAATTTTTACAAGAATTTATACCTGAGTGCCGGAATAGAAGCCAGGTATTACACTGCATATAAAGCAAATAATTATTCACCTGTTATGGGGCAGTTTGTTCCGCAGGATACGGTTACGATCAGGAACCTGCCTGATATTGCCGCATTTGTGCATTTCCGTATCAAAGGATTTGCATTGTACATCCGCGGAGAAAATATTAATACGGTAAGTTTTGCAAATGGATTTGGATTCATCAATAATAATTTTGCAGCTCCTCATTACCCAACACAGGGTTTTATGATCAGGTTTGGTGTGCAGTGGTGGTTTGTGAATTAACTGTGCCACTTATTATTTGTTGCAAATAATTCTATGGACTCACACTTGCAATCCCGGATAATAATTTTTCCAGGTTCTTTTCTTCAAAATAAGTTCTGCAAAGTGCCGATGCATCAGATAAGATGGTGGAAAGGCCGGGATGTTGTGAACCCA
>JAYSWW010000518.1:0-6361 GCA_043717805.1 Ferruginibacter sp. | reverse complement strand
AATATTTTACATCAAAAAGATAACATTGTAATTTATATATCATTTGATTACACTAATTTTTATTTACTAATTTAATTAGTTTATCTGATTTTCTGTTTTTGCCAAAATTTCAGGTTGATTGCTATTATTGTTAGTGTTATTTTTTTGCTAATAAATAATAATATATTCCCGGTTCCCTCAGTTTGCTTACCTTAGGCTGTATAAATATTTGTATGAAATCACTTGCAGCTCCCCTATGCTACTTTTTGTTTGGATTTCTTTTTTTTATGACATCCTGTCGTGAACCCAGGGACCTGGAATTCCGGGAATTCAAAAACCTGAGTATGGAGAACCTGGGTTTTGCCAGCGCCAATTTGAAGGTTGACCTGGTTTATTACAATCCCAATAATTTCGGACTTGAGTTAAACAGGACAGATCTGGACATTTACCTGGATAGCAATTACCTGGGCCATTCAAGCCAGGATATCCAGGTTGCAATCCCAAAAAGAGAAGAGTTTACTGTGCCATTGAAAATTGACCTGGATTTGAAAAACCTATTAAAAAACGGTCTTGCAACTATGCTAAAGAAAAATGTTACCATCCGGGTCATGGGAAAAGTAAAGGTTGGAAAAGCCGGAGTATTCAAAAGCTTCCAGGTAGATTACCAGACCGTACAGGATATTTCGATGTTTTAGAGGTCTTATATTTGAAAAAATAATTTCAAAATTTTCAAATATCCAATTCTCAGGGGCATGCGAAATGACTGTTTTTCTTCTTCTGCAGGTATTTTATGACTCCCGGGGATAAGTGGAGTTACTATTTGTTTGGAAGCATTCAAAAACGTAAATACACGATATCAACCTCTGTCCGGGTATAAAATACTTAAGGATCTTCAATTCCAATTTTCAATATACTTCAAAATGATAGTCAATAAAAAACGTCCCTTAAAATGGGACGTTTTCATTTTTTCTAACTTTTAAACCGCTAGATCATTCCTTTTTATCGGATGGAACAGGAATTTCTGCCGGTTTTTTACAGCATTTGGGCAATCTTTTGTAGGCTGTTTCATCTGCTGCCACATCATCGGCATCATATCCCGCATTTGCAATTGCTGTTTTTATGACTTCAATATTAGTTCTGTCTGTGATCCAGGTCACTGTGGTCGTTTTTTTCTTTACATTCACTTTTACAGAAGTTATACCATATTGGTGCGCCAGGAAATTTTCAATTTTCTCCTTGCACATATCACATTGTACGGTTGGAGTATTGATCACCGCCTTATCGTTCACTTTTTGCTGTGCAAATGAAGTAAAAACCAGTCCCAGCACTGCAATGAGGCTTAATTTCAGATGTTTCATATAAATTTTTATTATTAATGATGCTAATTTATTCAATTCCGTTCCAACCTGAGGGATCATTTCTCCAATTTAACAAGGTTTTTAGCTGATTCTCATTCACCAATCCTTTTTCGATGGCCAGGTTTATCAAAACCTCGTAATTGGTAAGAGAATGAAGCTTAACCCCCACCAGTTTGAAAGCATCCACTGCCTGTGGAAATCCATAATTGAATATTGAAACCATCCCCGTAACTTCCAAACCTGCTGCTTTTAATACCTCACAAACTTGCAAACTACTTTTACCTGTAGAAATCAGGTCTTCAATAACCAGTATTTTTTGTCCTTTTTCAAATGAACCTTCTATCTGGTTACCCATTCCATGTTCTTTTGGTTTGGGCCTGACATACATACAGGGTAATTTCAACTGATCGGCAGCCATGGCCCCCCACGGTATACCTGCAGTAGCCACACCCGCCAAAGCATCCGCTTCCGGAAACTGCTCAAAGATCACACTGCACATTTCACTTTTAATGAAATCACGTACATACGGAAATGATAATACCTTCCTGTTGTCACAATAGATCGGGCTTTTCCAGCCGCTTGCCCAGGTATAAGGTTTT
Source organism: Ferruginibacter sp. (assembly GCA_043717805.1). Classification (GTDB taxonomy): domain Bacteria; phylum Bacteroidota; class Bacteroidia; order Chitinophagales; family Chitinophagaceae; genus Ferruginibacter. The sequence continues at coordinate 4,425 of JAYSWW010000518.1, read as the reverse complement.
TCAACATTTAATTTTACGGCCTGTACCTGTAACAGTTTTTCTGCTACTGCTTTTTCGTTTGTTTTCATTTAATCCAGGTTTAGAAACATTAACTAAGTTTAGATTGTTTAGCCGAACCGGAGATTTTCTAAACCTTTGCCTTATTTATCATATTTAATAGGTACAAAGATAAGTCTTAATAAAAACCCATGTGAAAGCAATGCTTTATTTTTACAATACCCAACCAGTATAATTATGCAGATAAAAATATATTACGGAGACAAGCCGGTTTATTTATGTGATGAAATGGATGACACATTGCATGAACTCTTACATCACCCTGATGTGGTATTTATTGATGAATTATCTCCAAAAGCAATTAAATCCCTGGTTCATGAAATAAAGAAAGAAGATTTTCATGCTGGTATTCTTTGGGACAAGGATCTTGAAAAACTAAAAAAAGCTTTCTTCAAAAATTTCACTGTTATTGAAGCTGCCGGTGGTATTGTACAAAATGAAAATAAAGACCTGCTGTTCATTTTCAGGCGTGGAAAATGGGACCTGCCAAAAGGTAAAATAGAAAAGAACGAAAAATCTGAAACTTGTGCTGCCAGGGAAATTGAAGAAGAAACAGGAATTAAGGATTTAATCTTCAAAAAAAAGATTGGTGACACTTATCACATCTATGATGAATTTGGAAAACATTTTTTAAAGATAAGCCACTGGTATTATTTCATATCAAAAGGAAAACAAACCCTGAAGCCGCAGCTATTGGAAGATATTACGGATGTAAATTGGTTTAAAACAAAAGATATCAAAAAGCCGATCGCAAATTCATATGCAACGATAAAAGATATATTGGGTAATTTTTTTGATACCCCTTAATACAAATATTTTATATTTTTATCCCGCAGATATAATATGATTTAATACCGCTGATCAACGCTGAATTACCTTTAAGCAAAATAACTTTTCATCCCCCAAAATCTGCGGTATTTCATCTGCGAAAATCAGCGGGAAACTTATCATTTGTTTCTATTGATTATTAATCCCGCTTATATAATATGATTTAATACCGCAGATCAACGCTGAATTACCATTAAGCTAAATAACTTTTCATCTCCCAAAATCTGCGGTATTTCATCTGCAAAAATCTGCAAGAAATTTTTCATCTGCGAATATTTGCGGAAAACTTATCATTTGTTTCTATTGATTATTAATACCGCTGATATAATATGATTTAATACCGCAGATCAACGCTGAAATGCCTTTAAGTAAAAAACTTTTCATCCCCCAAAATCTGCGGTATTTCATCTGCGAATATTTGCGGGAAGTATATCAAAGCCCATTTACCTTCCTAAAAATACTTTGTGAAATATCACCCGTATTAAAATTTACTAGTAATCCTAATTTCAAACCCGAAAGTTTCAGATAAGTTATTACTTGTTTATGATGAACATCAATCAAGTTTTCAACTGATTTTAACTCAATGATTACTTTATTTTCAACCAATAAATCTAAGCGGTAACCAATATCAATCTTTACAGATTCATAAATCATTGGCAAAGGAGCCTGTGAGCGGACTTGCAGATTTTCTTTTCCCAGTTCATATTTCAAAGCAGCTTCATAAGCTGATTCTAATAAACCCGGTCCCAGATTATTATACACTTTAAAAATACAACCACGTATTTTATAGGAAATATCATTTTCTGTCATAGGGAATAATTTACACATTGTAAGATTTAAAATTATCCATTCCCTGAAATAAAAAGCAGGTTATTTTCTCCCTATTTTAATGTGTTTTGACCATAGAAACATGTGGGATTTCTTAAAAACACAAGAGTAATTTTGTTTCAAAAAACATATCATAAATTCTTCTTTCTCAATATAGCAACTGTTAACCTGCAAACAGAGATCAATTTACCATTTTCATCATTTATTTTTATATCCCAAACATGAGTAGTACTTCCCGTATGCAATGGAATGGCTGTTGCAATTACATAACCTGAACTTACACTCCGGATATGATTGGCATTGATCTCCAGTCCAACACAGATAAATTCAGCAGTATCAATGATGAGGTGTGAACCGATGCTGCCGACTGTTTCTGCAAGGGCACAACTGGCACCGCCATGCAGCAATCCGTATGGCTGTTTTGTTCTTTCATCCACAGGCATTTTCATTATTAAAAAATCGGGACCTAATTCAACCCATTCCATACCGAGGTGATTACTCATGGTACCGGGAGCAAGTGACCTGAGATCAGTTAAGTTTATTTTTTTATTATACCAGATCGGTTCGTTCAACTTTTTTTATTTTTTAAGGTTCGTTTGATTTACCACATCTGGTAAAAATTTAGAAACATCCCCGCCGTTTTTAAGTACATCACGTACAAGTGTAGATGCTACAGATGTATATTGGGGCAGGCAGGTCAAAAAGATCGTTTCAATATTTACTGCAATACTCCTGTTCATATCAGCAATGGCTTTTTCGTATTCAAAGTCATTTACATATCGAATGCCCCTCAATATGAAATTTGCGCCAACCTGCTTGCAGCAATCAACAGTCAATCCGTCGTATACAATGGCTTCTACCTTATCGTTGTTCTTATAAATTTCTTTCAGCCAATCCAACCGTTGTAATTCACTGAACATGGGTTGTTTGTTTGTATTTCGCCCGATACCAATAAACAGCTTATCGAATAACGGCAAGGCACGATCGATGATATCGGTATGCCCCAGGGTAACAGGGTCAAAAGTACCTGGGAATAAGCAGATTCGGTTCATGTATGTTCAATGGTTTATAGGTTATGATTTGGCAGCATTTTATTTTGTAAAGATATTCAACCCCTACGGGGTTGGGTTTCATTTTTTCTCCATTGATTGCATCAATGGTTAATCAAATTAAAGCCCTCCGGGCTATTTTGTCAAATTACTTACTAAACTTAACCTTAACAATCATAATTTCTTTCACACATCATTCAAAACATATACTATGGTTAATCAAATTAAAGCCCTCCGGGCTATTTTGTCAAATTACTTACTAAACTTAACCTTAACAATCATAATTTCTTTCACACAACATTCAAAACATATACTAAAAACTAAGATCCCATTACTTCAAATTTCGAACTCTTTCCAGCCAGCAGGTACAACACCGCCATTCTCACTGCTACCCCATTCTCTACCTGCTGCAATATAATCGATTGTTCGCTATCAGCTACATCACTGTCTATTTCCACTCCACGGTTAATAGGGCCTGGATGCATGATAATAATTTTCTTCCCAATTGAGTCCAGCATTTTTTTTGTTACTCCATAAGCAAGATTGTATTCCCGCAGGGAAGAGAACAATACCTGGTTCTGGCGTTCCAATTGAATGCGAAAAACATTGGCCACATCACACCATTGTAAGGCTTTTTTAAGATTATATTCAACCAATACTCCAAGTGCTTCTTTGATATAAGTTGGAATAAGGGTTGGCGGACCTGCCACCATCACTTCAGCTCCCATTTTCTTTAAAAGGTAAATATTGCTCAATGCAACTCTGGAATGCATGATGTCGCCGATCAGCACAACTTTCTTTCCTGTTAAAGATCCGGTACTTTCAATAATTGAAAATGCATCCAGCAATGCCTGTGTTGGATGTTCATTGATCCCGTCACCTGCATTGATGATAGCGGTACCCGGTAAATATTTAGATAAAAAATGTGGTGCCCCACTGGCACTGTGCCGCATGACAACCATATCAACTTTCATGCTTAGTATATTCTGAACCGTATCGAGCAATGTTTCGCCTTTGGAAACAGATGAACCTGAAGCAGCAAAATTTATGGTGTCGGCACTAAGCCTTTTTTCAGCCAACTCAAATGAAATTCTTGTTCGGGTAGAGTTTTCATAGAATAAATTCACCACCGTTATATCACGCAAAGACGGAACTTTTTTTATTTGCCTTTGTAATACTTCTTTGAACTGAACGGCTGTAGATAAAATAAGTGAGATATCATCCGGGATAAGATCCTTAATGCCCAATAGATGTTTGGTAGATAGTTGCATTAAGAAGCGAAGCTAAAGAAAAAAAACGATACAAGACAGCGGATGCCGGATAATTTAGATACCCAATGTTTGTTACCGGATGAATACTTTAGTTCCATAGCTTATTATCGGGGATTTAACTTACAAAATCTGAGATATTATTTATACTCAAATACTACATAACCCCATGGTTCTATTTTCCATGGCTTATTGATCAGCTTTTCCCTTGTACCCATAAATACATTATACGGATCGCCCCACAAAGACCTGTCATTAACTTTTATTGTTTGTACGCCGGCAGAAAGGTTGAGAATGACCAATACTTTTTTACCGGCCTTTTCTCTAACAAATGAATAAATGGACTTATTATCTCCACAATTAATTTTCCTGAATGATGCATCTGCAGCGAGTGC
>JAYSWW010000517.1:0-2499 GCA_043717805.1 Ferruginibacter sp. | reverse complement strand
TAAATATCGAAGAAACACAGATAATAATATTTTATTAGTACAAATTTTATAATCCTGTATATTGGCCTTAAATGATGAATATTAGCATAGTTTTATGATTTGTAATTTCCCGGTTTATAAAATGTGTTAAATTATTTTTTTTAAATAGCATTATTAGCAGGATTTTTGATAACAAGATAAAGTATGATCTCATTTTAATAAATCTTAACTATGGCTCGATTGAATATTAAACTTTCTTTATTGGTTATTGCAGGCAGTTTTATGTCTGTAGCTGTTCAGGCACAATTGAAAACAACTCCTGTCTGTCCTCCATTTTCAGTAGATATCATGGCCGGGCATGTAAATAAGTTATATCCGAAATCTTCGTTGGGAGAGATCAAAAAATCACTCCCTTGCTTTACAGAAGTGGTTGAAGCTGCAGATGGGGCAAATTGTATGGGTGTTTTTTTCAAGGACAAGGGACTTTATTTTTATACAGACAGGAATTATATAGAAATAAAAGAAAATTTCAAAGGTAAGATGACCCCACAGCTCCTGGGGGCAGCCCGGAGCAGTTTATTTGCTTTTTTCGGATATCCAAAGATCAAAGACATCAGTTGGGATGCTTTTCAAATGGAATATGGAATTCTAATTTTGTATTACGATAAAGCAGGTAAAATAAATAAGATTCAGATCAGCAGCAAATCTGTCGATTCTATAAAGCTATGTGAATAAGCAGATCTGCAATTATTCGGTAAATTTTACATTTTCACCTTTGATATACAGGTATTATCCATTTTATATAGGTTCTGCAAAAGGATTGTAGTTATAATTTCCCCGGTTTTAGTATTATTTGATGATTTATTCCAACAGTTAATTTTTCAAAAACAATGAAAAATACTGATAAATCTCTTTAATTTACATGACCGATCTCAGTACCCGTCCGGGTTTTTTTTGTCAACTTGTGTCAATATAAAACATAATTTATGGGAATTACAGAAAGTGTAATGCCTGAACAATTGGAATTATTAAACAATCAGAACTGTAATCAACCTGATCCCGGTTCATTGGAAGAATTGCAGAAATTTGAAAAGATCCAAAAAGAATTTTCCAACCAGTTTGAATTGTTTTTTCCGGATAATCTTGCTCAAAAGACCATTGTAGTCATACCAAGCTTAACACTTGACCTGGACGTTTTGTCTAAAGTGAATGCTGCTATTCATTACGAAGAAAGACTGCTTTGTTTACTGATGTTGTTACGCATGCCAAGAACAAATGTTGTTTATGTGAGCAGCATACCCATTGATCCTGTTATCATAGATTATTATTTACATTTATTACCCGGTATTACCGGTTTTCATGCAAGAGAGAGGCTTACATTGTTAAGTTGTTACGATTCATCAGAAATACCACTTACGGCAAAGATCCTGTTGCGAAGCCGGCTCATAGAAAGAATAAAGCAAAGTATAAAACCCGGGCATGTGGCACACATAGCCTGTTTCAATACAACTGACCTGGAAAGAACTTTGGCCGTTCGGCTGGGCATTCCTATTTATGGATGTGATCCTTCTTTGATTCATTTTGGTACTAAAAGCGGCAGCAGGAAGTTGTTTTTAAAAGCAGGTGTAAAAACGCCCCCAGGTGTTGAGCACCTGCATAGCATTGAAGATATTGTTCATGCTGTTGCAGCATTGAAGGAAATGTACCCCGGTTTAAAAAAAGCTGTGATAAAACTCAATGATGGCTTTTCCGGCGATGGAAATGCCATATTCACTTACCCGGAAATCAGCAATAAGCATGAGTTGCATGAATGGATTCATCATAACCTGCGACAACAAATAAAAACGGTTGCACCAGACCTGGGTGTTGATGTATTCCTCGAAAAATTCAAATACATGGGAGGGATCGTTGAAGCATTTGTTGAAGGCGATGTTAAAACATCTCCCTCTGTGCAATGCAGGATAAACCCAATGGGGGAAGTGGATATTATTTCAACGCATGAACAGGTTCTTGACGGGCAGATTTTTGTAGGCGCTCATTTTCCTGCAAATGAAACATACCGAACCGAAGTAGGCTTGTTGGGAAAGAAAGTTGCAGTTGAACTCAAAAAAGAGGGTGTAATAGGGCGGTTTTCCATTGACTTCATTTCTGTAAAGGAAGATGATGGCTGGAAGCATTATGCCATTGAGATCAATCTGCGAAAAGGCGGAACTACTCATCCTTTTTTAATGATGCAGTTTTTGACTGGCGGACATTATGATGAAAATACCGGTCTGTTTGAAACAGCTAATAAACTTAACCGTTATTATTACTCCTCAGACAATGTTCAGAAGGATGCATATAAAGGGCTTACACCACAAGACCTGATTCACATTGCTATGTTCCATGGGTTGCATTTCGACGGCGCGACGCAAAAAGGAGTGATGTTTCATATGATTGGTGCTTTATCACAATATGGTAAAATGGGTATTGTGGCAATCGGAGCCTCACCGGATGAAGCATATGCATATTATCTTAAAA
>JAYSWW010000516.1:0-2499 GCA_043717805.1 Ferruginibacter sp. | reverse complement strand
TCTCTGCAGGTGCTTTTGAAGCGAGCGACCAAAAAAAGACAACTGTTCTCAATTCATTGGATATTGTAACTACGGCAGGGGCAAATGCAGATATTGTTGGCGCATTGAAAACACTTCCCGGAACCCAACAGGTAGGAGAAACCGAAGGATTGTTCGTTAGAGGGGGAACTGCCACAGAAAGTAAAATTTTCATGGATGGCAATTTGGTTAACAATTTTTTCTACAGCAGTGTTCCCGGATTTGCAACCAGGGGAAGGTTTAACCCATTCTTATTTAAAGGAACTGTTTTCAGCAGCGGGGGATATTCTGCATTATATGGGCAAGCGCTTTCATCTGCTTTGATATTAGAATCCAGGGATCTTCCTGAAAGAACCGAAGCAGACCTTTCTGTTTCGGTGTTGGGAATAAGCGGTGGAATTCAAAAGTTAGCAAAGGATAAGAAGTCGGCCGGCGGGATTACATATAGTTATACCAACCTGGCACTTGCTTTTAAATTCATCAAGCAGAAACAGGATTATTTTACCACACCGGTTTATCACCAGGTGGATGCAAATTTCAGGATAAAAACAAAGAACGATGGTATCATAAAATATTATGGTTACCTGAGCTGGAATAAATTAGGTTTTAGAACAGCCGACATTGATTCCGGAAGTTTAAAAAATGCATTTGCCATTGAAAACCTGAATACATACCAAAACCTGAACTGGAAAGAAAAGATCGGCAAAGGCTGGAAGATCAATACAGGTATAAGTTATAGCACCAATAAAGATGATATAGTTAGTGAGTTGCAGGATGCAACCAATTCAAAACAGGTCATTCTCAGCCCTATTGATTATGCATTGAAAAATTTTACTGTAAAGAACAGGGCTCAATATGCACAGGCAAGAATGGTTTTGGAGAAAAAATTAAAAGGGATCAATGCGATTCGTTTTGGCGCTGAATATTTATACAGTGAAGAAAAACAGACTTACACTGCATTTGAAGGAAGTAAATTTAACCTGAATATAAAAGATAACCTGGTAGCAGCTTTTGCCGAAACAGATTTTTACATCACCAATAATATTGCAGCTAAATTGGGTGGAAGGTTAGAACATTCAGCGATCATAAACAAATGGAATGTTGCACCCAGGGCATCTGTTGCATATAAATTCAATAACAGTGGACAGGCTTCATTTGCTTATGGTATTTTTTACCAAAGCCCGGAAAGTAAATATTTACCGGCTGTTACAAATGATCTTCAGTATGCAAGGGCTACCCATTATATTTTGCAATACCAGCGTATCAGCAATGATCGTATATTCAGAACAGAGCTTTTTTACAAGGAATACAATGATCTTTTTAAAACAACCAGGCAAAGTTCTTCAAACAGGGAGGTTGCTGCAAACAACAACGGTTATGGTTATGCCCGTGGATTCGAAATATTCTGGAGGGATAAAAAATCAGTTAAGAACCTCGATTACTGGATCTCTTATTCTTACCTGGATACAAAAAGGGATTACCTGAATTACCCTTCATCCATTCAGCCTTCATTTGCTGCAACACATACAGCTGCACTTGTATTGAAAAAATTCGTGTTGCCCTGGAAAACGGGTTTCAATGCCAGTTATACTTTTGCCAGTGGCAGGCCTTATTATCATTTGAAATTTGATAACAATTCCGGTAAATACCTGATCGCTGATGAAGGCAGAACAATTAATTACAACAGCCTTGGCTTTAGTCTCAATTACCTGCCCAACCTTGGCAAGCCAACTGCAAAAACATTTTCGGTGTTTGTGTTATCCATATCCAATGTTTTGGGTCAAAAACAAATTTTCGGGTATAATTATTCGTCTGTTAATGACCGTAAAACCGCTGTTACTCCTGCATATAAAACTTTTGTTTACATCGGATGTTTCCTGAGTTTTGGAATTGACCGTACACAGGATGCTATCAATAATAATTTGTAAAGAACACCAGCACCCTTCTATTTAAGATAGGGTTTGAACAGAGATTATTTAAATTTTAAAACAGAAAGCAATGTCAAATTATCAACAATCACCTGCAGCAAAAGATCCTGAATTATGGGAATCAGCCAAAAAGAGAGCCGGATTTAAAGGCCACTTAATTTCTTACGTCATTGTAAATGCATTTTTATGGGCTATGTGGTTTTTTTCGGGCCACCGGATTTATAATGGTTCAAATATACCCTGGCCACTTTGGACAACTTTGGGATGGGGTATAGGGCTTGCTTTTCACTTTGCAGGAGCCTATATTTTTCCAAAAGTATATTCAGTGGAAAAGGAGTATCAAAAATTAAAAAAATAAATAAACATAAACATAAACAAATAAAAAAATGAAAAATTCAATTCTATTTATTTCATTAATGATCGGTTCAGTTTGTTCTTTTGCACAAAGTGAAAAATATATGTCAGCAATGAAAAATAACATCGCTGCCATTGATACAAGTTTCAGGAATCCGCAAAATTTGCTCGGGCTTGCTAATAATTTTGAACGCATTGC
>JAYSWW010000515.1:0-6373 GCA_043717805.1 Ferruginibacter sp. | reverse complement strand
ATAACTACACTATCGCTTTCATCAACCCAACTTCCATATAAATCTTCGGGGAATTCATACATATTTTCCTTGTCCACAGGTTGTGGATTTGAAAAATTATAATAGTCACATGAAGTAAAAAAGAATTCAATAAATAAATGGATAAACCAAAAGAGGCATCTGTTTTTATTAAAATGATGATCTTTCATAAATGAAATATTTATGAAAAATTAGCTATTAAATAAATTAGGTCTGCTGATAATTATCATCAACCTGAATGATATACAATAGCGTAAGTGAACATATCTTTAGCCAAAAGTATTCCAATAGTTTAAAATACTTTAATTGCAATAGAAAATAAGTTGAACTGTGTGATTCAGAGAAAGATCAATGTAAAGAAAGCAAATTCATGTTAATGCAACCGGTAATTTAGAATATGAAACTGTTATTGAATTCACTTCATGAAGGGAATTTAATAATACCTAATCTATTTCTACCTGCAAAATATAATCGGTTGACTCTTTTTTGAATTCATCATCGTTCATATAATGATTCAATCCTTTTGGCTCGGGTAAGATTTCAGCCCCTTCAAAATGAAGCTCCAGGGCTGCTTTCATTTCTTGTACTGCTTTCTGAACGGTATTACCGGTTGCTACACAACCAAGAACATCGGGGGAATAAGCTGAAAAATTGGATTTGGTACTTTCTACTATTACTACATATTTGGGCATCAGGTTCTTTTAGCCTGTAAAGGTATGTGGTATTATATAAGGAATGGGAAATGATAAATAAGAAAGATAGAATCCGGGTGATTGTAAACTGAATTTGGAATTTTATTTCCTCATTTACATTAACAGAAACGCTTTTTACTCTGTAACAAAATTGATAGGTTGCAGTCTGTAAGCATTCACCCGGCGGTTATACTGCATGGCAGGTTCCCAGGCGGGGCTTTGTTCTATGATAGAAATGGCCAGCTTATCGAGTTTTTTATTGCTACCCGGGTTTTGTACAACAATGGCTGAAACCAAACCTTCCCTGGTAATGACAAACTTTACTATAACCCTGTATTGGCTGGAACGCTTCATATATCTTGTAAAATCTGAATCTGTTATTTTTTTAACAAGGTAATCCCGCCAGGCTGATTCTGGCCCGGGAAATCTTGCTTCCTTTTCAAAAACACAATTCCCATTTTGGACAGTTCCTGTTTCTGTGAAGCATAGTTGACTTAGAACGGAATCGGCTTCATAATTTATTTCCATGCTTTTGTTGTTTGCAGGCAGGTCGTAATAATATTCCCATAAACCGGATTTCAAACTGTTCTTATAATTCCCCCTGTACCTTTTGTTGCCATCTTTAAAATAGGAAATACTCCATCCATTACCGTTGTGATCGAGCATAGATGAGTCACTTGGATTGCCAGATTCATACCATCCGATGTTTGAATCAACCCTCTTCCCGTTCCGGTAATGGTAGCAACTGCTTGGCTTACCGTTTTCAAACCATTCATTCCATTCTCCTTCTTTCTCATTCTCATAAAACCTGCCCGTTTCGGTTATTTTTCCATCAGCCGAATAATATGTAAAATCGCCCTGCTTTATCAAGCCCTGCTTATCTTTAGATCTTCCGTTTGAAACAAGTATACTTTTCTTATACAATTCTCTTTTCCAATCATAGTCAGCCGGATTTACTTTATATAATTTAATTTGATAAACGGAAACATTCCTGTCAACCGGCATTTCCTCTTCATCCAGGTAATTATAAATTGTATCGGTTTGTTGTGCAAATCCTGTTAGAAATAAGGAACTGAATAAAATAAGCAGCAGAATTTTATTTAAGAGCATGTGTGCAATTATATGTTTATAAAAAAACAGAAAGATTGGAGCATATTATATCCAACCATTTTTTATTTCATCAACTTCATAAATTATTTAATTCTTTCTTTATAATCCAATCCATTTTTTCTTAAGGTATCAAGAGCCACATCATATCCAGCATCAGCATGACGTATCACTCCCATTCCCGGATCATTGCGCAGTACTCTTTTCAATCTTTTTTCTGCATCATCTGTTCCGTCTGCAACGATCACCATACCCGCATGAATCGAATAGCCCATGCCTACCCCGCCACCATGATGAAGGCTTACCCAACTGGCACCCCCGGCGGTGTTAACCAATGCGTTCAGGATTGGCCAGTCTGCAACGGCATCACTTCCATCAAGCATGGCTTCTGTCTCACGGTTAGGGCTGGCCACAGAACCGGTGTCAAGGTGGTCACGACCAATAACGATCGGCGCTTTTACTTTTCCGGTTCGGACAAGTTCATTGAATGCAAGTCCTGCTTTTTCTCGTTCTCCCTGGCCAAGCCAGCAAATACGTGCAGGCAAGCCCTGAAATGCAATTCGTTCTTTTGCCATCTTCATCCAACGGATCATGCCTTTATTTTCAGGGAACAATTTCATGATAACCTCATCCGTGACTGCGATGTCATCCGGGTCTCCGCTTAAAGCGGCCCACCTGAACGGGCCTTTTCCTTCGCAAAACAATGGGCGTATGTAGGCAGGAACAAAACCAGGAAAGTCGAATGCATTTTCAAGGCCCCATTCTTTTGCACGGGCACGGATGTTGTTACCATAATCAAATGTGATGGCACCCATGCTTTGCAAAGTGAGCATGTGTTCAACATGCAGTTTCATGCTTTCATAGCTTTGAATGATGTATTCTTCAGGATTCCTTTCACGCAAAACATTTGCCTGTTCATTTGTTAGCGTATGCGGTATATAACCAATCAGCGGATCATGTGCAGAGGTCTGGTCGGTTAAAGTATCCGGCACGATCTTTCTTTCTATCAGTCGTTGTAATAAATTAACAGCATTGCAAAGAACACCGATGCTCTTTCCTTCACCTTCTGATTTATATTTTAAAGCCTGGTCAATAGCAGCATCAATATCAGTAAATTTCTCATCAAGGTACCTGGTTTCGATCCGTTTGTCGATGCGCCATTCTTCAATTTCTGCGATCAATGCCACTCCTTCATTCATAGTAATTGCAAGTGGTTGAGCGCCGCCCATACCACCTAGGCCTGCTGTTACATTGAGTGTGCCTTTGAGGGTTCCGTTAAAATCTTTATTGGCTGCAGCTAAATAGGTTTCATAAGTACCCTGAACGATTCCCTGGCTGCCGATGTAGATCCAGCTTCCTGCAGTCATTTGGCCATACATCATCAGGCCTTTTTTTTCAAGTTCGTCAAAATGTTTCCAGTTGGCCCAGTTTGGTACCAGTTGGCTGTTGCTGATCAATACCCTAGGTGCATCCTTATGCGTTTTAAGCATCGCAACGGGTTTGCCACTCTGTATCAACAAAGTTTCATCTTCTTCTAATACTTTTAATGCCTTAATGATATTATCCAGGGCTTCTATATTTCGTGCAGCTTTTCCACGGCCACCATAAACAATCAGTTCTTCGGGGCGTTCTGCCACTTCAGGGTCAAGGTTATTTAAAAGCATTCTAAGTGCAGCTTCCTGAACCCAGCCCTTGCAGGTCAATGTAGTTCCGGTTGGGGTTTTGTATTTTTTAAAATCGTATTTGGTAGTACTTGCTTCCATTAATGTGAAGATTTACTGATGTGAAAATTTGCTGATCGGTTAATTGATTTTTGGTTTTTTTACAGTTCCGCAATTTAAAACTTAATCTTTAAAATATCTCAAATTCGGTTTGCTTACATAAATTAGAATCTCCTAACAGCATCATTTTCTCATTGGCATATCATCTCTTCTTAACATTTTTGCTATCTTCACAAAAAACGCAAAACGAATGACTGCTCATATAAGTGCAAAAAAAGAAGAAATTGCAAAGATTGTATTATTAGCGGGAGACCCTTTAAGAGCCAAGCATATTGCTGAAAATATGCTGGAGGATGTAAAACTGGTGAATCAGACCCGCAATGCTTTTTACTTTACCGGAATTTATAAGGGCGTTCGGGTTACCATTGGTGCCAGTGGCATGGGATGCCCGTCGATTGGTATATATTCTTATGAATTGTTTAAGGAATACGATGTGGATTGTATCATACGAATTGGTACGGCCGGTTCATATGCTGAAAGCACAAAACTGTATGAAGTCATTAACGTTGACAAGGCTTACAGTGAATCAACCTATGCCAGTGAAGCATTTGGGATTACGGCAGATAACCTGGTGCACCAGGGATTTGCTTACAACCTGATCAATGAAACTGCTGTAACATTGAATATGCCTGTAAAGGCTGCCAATATTCATTCGAGTGATGTATTTTACCGGTCAAAACCAGGCACGCCGAAAATTGCTGCCGACAATGATTGTGTTTGTGTGGAAATGGAAGCTTTTGCACTTTTTTCCAATGCACAATACCTTGGTAAAATGGCCGCAACGATCCTTACCATTTCTGATGTCATTCCAACTCATGAAAGTATGTCTGCTGATCAGAGGCAGTCATCTTTGGATAATATGTCGAAGCTTGCATTGGAATCGGTGGTTGCGATCAGTAAGAAAATACAATAATTTAAAAATTTGAAGATTTGAAGATTTGAAAATTTGAAAATGCAGAATGTATTTGCATTCGAAGAATTTTCAAATCTTCAATTTTTCAAATGAGACATTAAATTCAATTCGCCGAAATAAATCTATACCTGGTAATTATTAAGAAATAAAACTGCTTTCATCATATCTTCATGAAGTATACGGTCCGCTTCATTGAATGAAACTTCTTTCCTGAATGCTGAAATGATGTTTTCCAAATACGGAGATGTTTTCAAAGGTCTTTTAAAATCGATGGCCTGTGCGGCTGTTAATAATTCGATGGCCAGTATTTTTTCAACATTGTCTATTACACGTTTACATTTGGTTGCCGCGTTGGCGCCCATACTTACATGATCTTCCTGGTTATTGCTGCTTGGTATGGAATCTACACTGGAAGGTGAACACAATTGCTTGTTTTCGCTTACAATGCCAGCCGCTGTATATTGAGGAATCATAAAGCCGGAATGAAGGCCCGGATTTTTTATGAGGAACATGGGCAGGTTGCGCTGACCACTGATGAGCTGATAAGTTCTGCGTTCACTGATACTTCCCAGTTCAGCCATGGCAATGGATAGAAAATCAAGTCCCAACGCCAAAGGCTGGCCGTGAAAATTACCGCCACTTACGATCAGGTCTTCATCGGGGAAAATATTTGGATTGTCTGTTACAGAATTGATCTCTTTGATGAAAATCGATTCTACATACGAAACTGTATCTGCTGTAGCTCCATGAACCTGTGGAATGCAACGGAATGAATAAGGATCCTGTACCTGGTTCTTGTTTTGTGTGGCAATGGAACTGTCCTTTAACAATGTTTTTAAAGTAGCCGCTGTATTTACCTGGCCTTCGTGTGCCCGTACCCGGTGAATGTGTTCGTTGAGCGGATCCATGCTGCAATCAAACGCATCATAACTGATGGCTGCAATGGTATTTGCCCATTTCATCAGCCTGTCGGCCTTTGTCAAATTAAACATTCCATATGCACTCATGAACTGTGTGCCGTTTATCAAAGCCAGCCCTTCCTTGCTTTTTAGGGAAAGTGGTTCCCATCCCAATTTATTTAAAGCAATGGAAGACTGCATTTTTTTTCCTTCAAAATAAACTTCACCCATACCGATCAACGGCAAACTTAAATGACTGAGTGGCGCCAGGTCGCCGGAAGCACCCAGGGAACCCTGTGTATAGATCACCGGAAACATTTCATTGTTGTGCATCTCCATCAGCCTCTTTACCGTTTCCGGCTGCACGCCTGAATGCCCGTAACTGAGTGATTTTATTTTGAAAGCCATCATCAGTTTTACAATATCCCGTGGCACTTCCTCCCCCATTCCACATGCATGTGATTTCAATAAATTGCTTTGCAATTCGGTGAGTTGGTCTTTATCGATCCGTACATTTTGCAAAAATCCAAAACCTGTATTGATGCCATAAAATAAAACATCCGAACCTGCTATTTTTTTATCCAGGTAATCACGGCATTTTTGGATGCAACCATATGCATCTTCTGTGATGGAAATCTGCTGATCAAATTCTAAGAAATCTTTTATATGTTGAAAACCGGTATGACTCTTATCAATTGGTAAATAACGATTGCTCATATTACAGGTAGTTCAGAATTATTTTATTTAGTATCTTTCCAAATATAGCACCAATTTTTAAACACGAATTGGTTGAATACAAATAATTACAAGAATAACATGAAATCATAGCAAATGATCCACAGACTTTTATGATCAAATATCACTGAATCAATGCTTCTAAGGCAAAAAATATGATAGGCCAAATTTTGTTACCTGTAAATTAGTTTTATGAATAAATTATTGATCGTTTTTTTTATTAGTATT
>JAYSWW010000514.1:0-6396 GCA_043717805.1 Ferruginibacter sp. | reverse complement strand
AAAACAGGTCGTTGATGCAGGCACTCCGTTTAAAAGCAGAAGCTGCTAAAAAATATTTATCTGAAAATGATCATTACGAAGGTGAATTGAATGGCGATAAACTTTCCCTTGATAAAACACAATACGAAACATTGATACAACCTTTCGTGGATAAAACCATAGCCTGTTGTAAAAATGCATTGAAAGATGCTTCTTTAAAGATAAAAGACATAGAAACAGTTGTTATGGTTGGTGGCAGTACAAGGATTCCATTGGTAAAGGAATCTGTAAGTAAATTCTTTAACAGGCCTGTCAATGATTCTGTTGATCCGGATGAAGTGGTAGCATTGGGAGCGGCCATCCAGGCAGATATCCTTGCAGGGAATAACAAGGAATTTTTATTGTTGGATATAACGCCTTTGAGCATGGGTATTGAAACAGCCGGTGGATTGATGGATGTATTGATCCCACGCAATGCAAAGATCCCGGCAAAGGCTTCCAGGCAATATACCACACAGGTTGATGGACAACCGGGAATGCGTATCAGCGTGTTCCAGGGTGAACGCGACCTTGTAAAAGATAACAGGATGCTGGCTGAATTCATACTCAAAGGAATTCCGGGAATGCCAGCGGGGTTTGCAAAAGTTGAAGTGAGTTTCCTGATCAATGCAGACGGGATACTGACCGTAACTGCTAAAGAACTGAGAAGCGGTGTTGAACAAAGTATAGAGGTAAAGCCACAGTATGGGCTAACCGATGCTGAAGTAGAAAACATGCTGCTGGATTCGATCACACATGCAAAAGATGACATCGCAGTAAGGGCAATAACAGAAGCAAGAACCGAAGGTGAACAATTGTTAAAAACAACTGAAAGGTTTCTTCAGAAAAATGCAACACAACTTGGTAAAGATGAATTGTTGCAGACAGCCAATGCCATGCAGGCACTTCAACTGGCGATCACTATGGATGATAAGGACCTTATTCATAAGAAAATAGAAGCACTCAATGATATTTCAAGGCCATATGCTGAAAGGTTTATGGATACTGCAATTGCAGGTGCAATGAAGGGGAAGGCCATTTAGTTTCACGGCGCTGGTTCATAGATTTATTTTAAAATAGGGTAGCCCAATAATACAACTAAACCATTTGAATTTATTTCAAATATTTTTTCAATCTGTGAATCAGCGGGAATTTATTTAATGATGTGTCAGCCTGTGAAAGTTTATTTCTTTCTGGAGATCCACGTATCCTGTTTACCATGAACCGAACTGCCATCTTCGCCCTTTTGGCAGGTAATTATCTCAAAGTCTTTTAACAATTGCCGCATAAAAGTTTCCGGTTGAAATGCAGAAAAGATCCTGTGTCCTTCCTTTAAATAATTTCTGATCACAATATTTCCTTGTTCAAATGCTTTCAACTCATTTTTAAGCATTTTATCCTTGTAGGCATTTCCTTGTGTAGTTATGATCAGTATTCCCCCGGGTTTCAATATGCGGTGAATTTCCCCGATCCATTCAAAATGATTTTTTTCTGAAAGATGGGTAACGATCGAAATGCTGTAAATAACATCAAAAAAACATTCAGCAAATAACAGTGGGGGATAAAGGTTGTTGGAAGTAAAGGAAACAGCTTCGAGATTATTACTGCACCAGCTGATATATTCCTTATTGTAATCAGTACCATAGATTAAATGCTTATCCGATAACAATTTTGGCAAATGTCGTACAACCCTTGCCGGGCCACATCCCCAATCGAGGATCTTTTTACCGGGAATGGAAAGGTCAATCAACGGGCTGATCAGATCAATGATCTCTGTGGCATTCAGTTCGCCCTGGTACCTGTACAAATCATAATCAAGTGTAAAAGTTTCATATAAATGATAATCCGGTGGGATCGCAAATGAAGGGTATTGTTTTTTAAAGCGGCGATTGTGGCTGAAATTCCGGACTTTTTGAAAAAAATACTTTAGGTAATCTGCTGAATACAATAAACCGGTCTTGCGCAGCATACCGGACAATGAATTTTTTAAACTACCCATTTGAAAATTCCGTTTTATTCATAAAGCAAATATAGTAGATGGGAAATAAAGTTGCTGCCATGGTTCGTGTCGCCATGGTTCGTGTCTCCACGAACCATGGCAGAAACACAACTTATTTATCAGCTAAAATTCTGATGATGGAATCCGCCAGTTGTTTTGAATAGATCTTTGTACCCGGTTCATTCAAATGAATATCATCTACAAAATATTCATCCTTGTATGTTGTTTCATTTTCAAAATGCAGGTATTTTATATGATATTCATTTGAAATGGATGTAAAGACTGAATCAGCGGTTTTTCTAAATCCGGTTCTTCGTCTTTCAGATTCATTTTTTTCCGGGGCTGAAATAAAAACAACGATCGTTCCTTTATCCTGCAGTGCTTTAACAGCATTTTTCAGATAAATGATTGATGGTTTCCACAAACTATCTGCACCTGTTCCCGAATTATAAATATCAGCAGCCTTGCTGTTGATGTCTTCATGAATATTTAAAAATCCTTTGTAAATATTATGACCGAATAACGGGAATTGCTTTCCTTTTACAAACAATGAAGTCCGGTTGTATTCATCAAAGAATGCATATTTTGTAAAAGGGAGGGTCCTGATCAATGTGGTTAAAAATCCCGCCTGATTCATGTATTTATTCATGGTGTCATTTTCCAGGTAAAATAAATAGTGAAAGCGGGTTTTTAAGGTCTCATTAATTGTAAGGCCTCCCATATCCAATGAAAGGACGGCCAGTTTTGGTGCCGGGTGCTGCATTAAATAAAGTTTGGTTGTAAGCATGATGTCTTCAGCATCAGCTCCGCCCGTTCCAAAATTATAGCTGTTAAGTTTTGTAACTGAATCAATATAATAAGGATTGATGCCAAAATGCACCCTTGAATTTCCCAGGAAAATGACATCATATGAGTGCTTGTTTTTTATTAATTCATCTGTTTTTTCAAAGAATAAAACCGACCATCTTTTTTTGTATAAGTGATCCAGTACTATGCCGGTTGAATAAGCAACGAGGAAAGCAATGACAGAAATTATGAGAAGTCTTTTTATGTACATCATTAAAATTGAAAATAAATAAAACTTGATTTTTGAAATATTCCGAAAAATAATATCAATAAAAGCATGCTTATAAACAGGCAGGCATCTGTTATCTTTTTTGAATTCAAGTCAAACATTTTTGGATTGGTAAACTTTTCAACCAGGAACATATATGTTATCATACAAAGAGAAAAAGCAAGTGAAAAATTTCCGAATTCGATCTTAACGCCTGGAATGATTAGTAAATTACTCAATGGCACATCATTCATTTTGAAACCATGGGAAATGATGGTCATGGCATTGCTTACTGTGGATGCCCTGAAAAAGATCCAGGCAAATCCCGTGCATATAAAAGTGATCAGCCATGCGAACAGGTTGGGTATTCCGGTAAAATATTTTTTAAAGCCATCATAAATCAATGTATAAATACCATGTAAAAATCCCCAGGCTATGAATGTCCAGCCCGCTCCATGCCACAATGCGCTAAGCACAAAGGTCAGCATAAGATTTAGGTCTTTTCTGAATCTGCCTTTCCTGTTGCCCCCCAAAGGAATGTAAACATAGTCCCTGAACCAGCTTGATAGTGATATATGCCAGCGCTGCCAGAATTCCCTGATATTCCTGGATTGGTATGGCCGGTTAAAATTAATACTGAGATCAATGCCCATGCAACGTGCAGCGCCAACAGCAATATCTGAGTAGCCTGAAAAATCAGCATATATCTGTATGCTGAAGAATATTACGGCAAGCCATACTGATGAGCTGCCGGCTTGTTCCGGGTGATTGAACACTGCATCAGCAAACTGCCCGATCCGGTCGGCTATCACCAGCTTTTTAAAAAATCCCCATGCCATTAACCTGAGCCCTTCATATAATTTCTGTGAAGAAAACCGTTGCTGAATGAAAAATTGCGGAAGCAGGTTCTGAGGCCGTTCTATGGGGCCTGCAACCAATTGCGGATAAAACATTACATACAAAGCATAATAACCCGCATGCCTGATCGCTACCTGCCTGCCACGGTAAACTTCAATCGTATAACTCATGGATTGAAATGTGTGAAAAGAAAGTCCGATTGGTAATACCCATTTCAATAATATGAAATGGGCGCCGGTAAGCTGGTTGATATTCGATATAAAAAAATCATAGTATTTGAAAGAACCCAGCAGGGATATATTGGCAATGATACTGATGATGAGCCAAAGCTTTTTATATTGTTGTTTTTCAATGAGCAGCCCTGCCGAATAATCAATGGCAATGAGGAAAAAAAGGATCAGCAAATATTGTGGAATGAATGCTGCGTAAAAGATACAACTGGCCATTAAAAGATGAGCCCACCTGAATCTGTGTGGAAATAAAAAATACAGGATCGTAACAAGCGGGAAAAAAACAATGAACTCAAGAGAATTAAAAAGCATGCCTGTTTATTAGTTGTAGGTTATTTTGGCTACCGTAAGTAGCTTTGTATAAGACCAAATGATTTTTTTATAAAGAATTAAATCAATTATCTTAAGTTGTATCTTCAATCACATGAGCAAGGTAAAAAATATTACCATATTAATTCCTCTTTATAATGAATCAGCTGTGCTGCCAGGTTTGGTAACCCGGCTCGAAATGCTGGTGAAGGGTTCTGATGCGGAAATCTGTATCTTATTTGTAGACGATGGAAGTACAGATAATACTGCTGCCCTTCTGGATGAAATAACAAAAGGGAAGGAAAATTATTCTGCTGTTTTTTTATCAAGGAATTTCGGGCATGCCATGGCGCTTACAGCCGGGCTTGCAAACGTGAATGATTCTTCGGAAGCTGTATTTATAATCGATGGCGACCTCCAGGACCCCCCGGAAATGCTTTCAGCATTCATTGACAAAATGAATGAAGGCTATGATGTTGTGTATGGAATCCGTTCAAACCGCAAAGAAAATTATCTTAAAAAAATCTGTTACAGATTGTATTATCGCATGCTCAAGCGATTTTCAAATATCAACATGCCACT
Organism: Ferruginibacter sp.; assembly: GCA_043717805.1. Taxonomy (GTDB): domain Bacteria; phylum Bacteroidota; class Bacteroidia; order Chitinophagales; family Chitinophagaceae; genus Ferruginibacter. Next base: position 1,346 of record JAYSWW010000514.1, on the reverse strand, counting down.
CGATGCAGGTGATTTTTCACTGATCAGCAAAAGGGTGGTCACCCATTTAAACAGTTTACCTGAGGAAAGCCGCTATTTGCGTGGATTGCGGAGTTGGGTAGGCTTTAAGCAAGCCGGGCTACCTTATGAGCGTGATATGCGGAAGGGTGGAAATTCAAAATATTCTGTACGTTCATTATTCAAACTGGCCTTCAACGGTATTTTCAATTTCAGCGAATTGCCTATCAGGTTTATTGGTATTATTGGATTTTTTACCATTTTTATTTCATTGATATACCTGGTTATCACTGTTTACAAAAAGCTGGTATACGGAACAGTTCCTGAAGGGTTTACCGCACTCATTTTTGCGATCGTGTTGTTCAGCGGTGTGCAATTACTGTCATTGGGCATTATCGGCGAATACATCCTCCGCATTTTTTTTCAGGTAAAGCAACGCCCGCTGTATATTATTAAATCAAAGGTCATCAACGGAAAAACTGTCAATGAATAAAGCATATGTACAACAATATGTAGAACTGGAAAGAACACATTGGTGGTTTGTTGTGAGGCAAAAAATTATCCTCCGGATATTAAAAAAGTATGCAAAGGAACAAACGCTCAGCATATTGAACATCGGGGCTGCCGGTGGCGCCTCCACGCAGTGGCTTTCTACACTAGGGAAAGTGGTTTCGGTTGAATCAGATCCTTTTTTCTTCGATCATTTGAAGCTGCAACAGGTTGATGTAATTCATTCAACGGTCACTTCAATGCCTTTTGAAAAAAACAGCTTTGATTTGGTCTGTGCTTTTGATGTAATTGAACACGTGGCCGATGATTTCGCTGCAATGAAAGAAATGGAAAGAGTTTGTAAGCCGGGTGGAATGATCTGCGTAACCGTACCGGCATTTCAGTTGTTATGGAGTGGGCACGATGTTGTAAATGGTCATTACAGGAGGTACACTAAAAAAACACTGTTTGTGCTGGGTGAACTTTTTGCACAATTGCAAAACTCGGAGATGCGTTATTTTAACAGCCTGTTGTTTTTGCCTGTACTTATTGCCAGAAAAGTTTCAAATATATTTACAGCAGGTAAAAAAAGGGTTCAATCAGATTTTACTTTTTATAGAATTCCCCGCATGCTTGATCAAATATTGAAAACTGTCTTCTCTGCTGAAATACCGTTACTGAGGTTTATTCATTTTCCTGTTGGTGTTTCACTGCTTGCTGTTTGGAAAAAAACAGGAACAGGTAAGTTGCCATAAGAACCATAAGGCCTATCATTGATATGTACCAGGCATTCACGATCATTGCCGGCCTGTATTTGAAACGGATTGTATGATTGCCTGCAGGAACTTGGATCGACATAA
>JAYSWW010000513.1:0-2510 GCA_043717805.1 Ferruginibacter sp. | reverse complement strand
TGCGTTGAGTTGATGTTCGTGGGGATACGCCAGTTATAACCTCCATTGTTTGTTGTTGAGGTCGTGATATTCGTCCAGGTTGTTCCATTGTCAATAGAGTAATCCAATCTTACCGTTGAGTAAAATGTTGCTGCATTCCACGTAATATTTATTAACTGGCTCCACATAAATGACTCCCCGCCGTTGGGATACGTTAATACAGGTTGTGCTGCAGTAATAGTAAATGGATTATTACTTTGGTCCTGCATACAATTGGTAACAGCATCCCTTACCCTCACAAGGCAAGTGGTAGAGGGATTATTTGGAACTGTCCAGTTATAGGTTCCTACAGACGTGGAGAGGTTACTAACAATCGTTATCCAGGTAGAACCACCATTAACAGAATAATCCAGGTTAAACGATAAAGACGTTCCCTGTATATTCCACGTAATCAGATGGGATGAACCTCCAACCCATGATTCGCCGCCATTGGGAGCCGTTACTACCACAGGAATATGGATCGTAAAAACTGAATTACTTATATCTGTTTTAGTAACATCGTTCTTATCGGTTACCCGTACAAGGCAGGTATTGGATTCTGCATTGGGAACAGTCCATGAATATTGCCCATTTGTTACATTGAGGTTGGTCGCAATGGATGCCCAGGTTCCTCCATTGTTCAATGAATAATCAATATCATAGAAATTTGAAGTACCGGTTGCGGTCCAGGTAATCAGATAAGTCTGGCACGCATATAATATTTCACCGCCATTTGGAGCGGTTACTGTAATTGATTGTGCTTTACTGAAAGTGAAAAAAAAGCATAGTGCTAAAAAAGTAAAAATTCTCTTCAAAACTGTTGTTTTAAGTAATTTAATAATATTGATATTTGGGGGAAGTAAATAAAGGATTTCAAATATAGCATAATTACTAAAATCAGCCTCAATAATTTGCCTGATTTCAACAGATCGTTACAGGATAAACTACGATTGTATGAAAATTGGCAAGAACGAAAATTGGCTGTAATTACATTGATTGTTATGATTATATGGACTATTTATTCTATTTTACTTTAGTCTTTGACAAAAGTGTCGCATCAAAAATAAAAGCAACTAAGGTTTAACTTTAAGATCCTTTTTTAAGTCGGGTATAATGAGTTTAAAATAGGTAACTTTAAATCGGTCATTTAATACCTCTCCCTGTACTTCAGCACGGCTGATTGCATTGCAAAATCCGTCTTTTGCATGGGCATCGCCATGAGAATCTATTTCGGTGCCATCTACAAAATACGATTTGCCATCAATGCGAATGGCCAGGTCGCAACTTTTACCCGACAAACCGAATTTACATTCCCCGCAGGCAACTTCCACGATTTGAATTTTTTTATTGGGATCCGGCGTAGAGATACTTTCCCGGTTTGCCTGGGAAAATGAAGCAAAAGAAGCAAAGCAAAATAATAATAAACTGTATACTTTTTTCATTATATATTTAAAAATTTATCTAAAACCCTTCATAGTGTTGTTCCTGAACCCTTTTAAAACTGTTGTCTTTCGAAAATCCTTAGAAAGGATATGCATCAACAAAAGTACTGACGAACCTAAAAGTATTATAATCAGCGAATCTGCGGCAATAAAAAATCGTCTGTTAGCCTTTATCCGAAAACCATTCATTGTGTTGTTCCTGAACCCTTATAAAAGTGGTACGCTTGGAAAATTCTTTTAATTGCGGCGCACCTACATAGGTACATGCAGATCTTAAGCCCCCCAGGATATCAAGGATCGTTTCATTCACAGGCCCCCTGAATGGCATTTCAATGGTCTTTCCTTCCGATGCCCTGTATTCGGCAATACCGCCTGAATATTTATTCATAGCTGTTTCAGAACTCATTCCATAGAACAGTTTGAATTTTTTTCCATGTTCATCTTCTACCAGTTCTCCCCCGCTTTCGCTGTGGCCGGCGAGCATGCCGCCCAACATGACAAAATCGGCCCCGCCACCAAATGCTTTGGCAATATCTCCTGGTACTTTACAACCACCGTCAGAAATGATCTGGCCACTGAGACCATGCGCCGCATCTGCACATTCAATGATGGCAGATAACTGCGGGTATCCCACACCGGTTTTAACCCTTGTTGTACACACAGAACCCGGTCCAATTCCTACTTTAATGATATCAGCACCCGCCAGTAATAATTCTTCCACCATTTCGCCCGTAACCACATTTCCGGCAATGATTATTTTATCGGGATATTTTTCCCTCGTTCTTTTTACAAAATCAACAAAATGTTCAGAATAGCCATTGGCCACATCAATGCAAATAAACCTGAGAGACGGGCAGGCCTGAATGACCAGGTTTAATTTTTCTGCATCCGATTTGGTTGTTCCTGTACTCAGGCATATATAATCCTTCAATTCGGGAGCAGCAGACAACATGAAATCTTTCCATTGATCAACGCTGTAATGTTTGTGGATGGCTGTAATTAACTGCTGTTGTGCCAACACATTGGCCATTTCAAAGGTACCAACCGTAT
>JAYSWW010000512.1:0-2514 GCA_043717805.1 Ferruginibacter sp. | reverse complement strand
TTCCTACATCAATCCATTTATTTAAACTATATCCAATTACAGGGCTAGCTCCCACTACAAAATTGTAATTTGAGAAAGAAAGGTCAATACCACCACCTGTAAACAGGTGATCTAATTTAAAGCCCCTTTCTTCTGTTTGAGTTCTTTCTTCTTTTACTGTTTTCATTTTTACATCCTCATCCTGCCCGTAACTGTTTACTGCAACAAGGGAAAAAAATACCAATGTTATAATATTTTTCATATTGAATTTTTCATTTTACAAGTCGAAAATCTTTCCGCTGTTTAAAATATTATTGGGATCAAAAGCTTTTTTTATACCACGCATAACCTGCAGGCCGGCATCTTCAAAAACAATGTCCATATATTCTTTTTGTATCAGCCCGATGCCGTGCTCACCGCTGATGGTACCACCCAGTGATTTCACCAATTGGAACAGCGCTTTCAAAGCAGGTATCACATCAGGATTATTCAGACTGTAAATGCTTCCTTCTTTTTTAATACGTATATGCAGGTTGCCATCTCCGGCGTGTCCATAACAAACTGCTTTAAAATCATATTTTATTCCAAGTTCCTTTACGCCACGGATGAGTGCAGGCAGCTCAGCCCTTGGCACCACGGTATCTTCCTCGATGGTATAACCGGCAAGTTTTACAGCTTCGGCCACCCTTCTCCGTAATTTCCACAATTCCGCCTTTTGCTGGGCATCATCTGCAAAAAATATTTCCCCACAATCAAATTCAGCAAGCAAGGCAGCTATGGCTTCCATTTCATTCATCAGTGTTTCGGAATGGTTGCCATCCACTTCAATGATCAAATGAGCGGCGGTATCTTCAGTAACGGGAACAACTGTACTGTCAACAAAACTACTTACGATCTTCAGTGCATCTATTTCAACCAGTTCCAGTGCGCTGGGAGTAAACCCGGCCCTGAAGATTGCACTTACAGCAGCTCCTGCCTTTTCAAGATCCTTAAAAGGGACCAGCATTAAAAGGTCAAATTTTGGATGCGGCAATAGTTTTAAAACAATTTTTGTAACAAGCCCCAGTGTGCCTTCACTGCCAACCATCAATTGTGTAAGATTATATCCTGTTGAATTCTTGAGCACGTTAGCACCTGTCCAAATAATGTCGCCATTGGGTAAAACTACTTCAAGGTTCAACACATAATCTTTTACAACACCGTATTTAACTGCTTTAGGGCCACCGCTGTTCTCGGCAATATTACCGCCGATAAAACAACTTCCCCTGCTGCTTGGGTCTGGCGGGTAAAACAATCCTTTCTCTTTAACGGCATTTTGCAATACTTCTGTAATTACACCCGGTTCAGTTGTTACCTGCAGGTTGCGCTCATCAATTTCAATGATCGAATTCATCCGCTCAAAAGATATGAGCACACCTCCTTTATGTGGCAAAGCACCACCACTTAAACCCGTACCGGCACCCCTTGGAGTAACCGGAATATTATTAGCATTACAGATCTTCATCACTGCACTTATTTCAAGGGCGGTTCGTGGCTTTATTACAATATCCGGCAAGAAATGCAGGTTCTCCGTTTCATCATGCGCATAATGCTGAAGGTTTTCTTCATCTGTGAAAACATAAGCTTCCCCTGTAATTTTTTTGAATTCAGACAGATGTGTGAGGAATTTATTTTTCTCTTCAGCATTTAAAGGCATGTATATCACTTTATGCAAAAATCGTAAAAATGAAGTAGTCTCAAAAGTTTATTTTAACTGTATGATGTAGTTGTCAACCGATGCTGTTTAGCTAATAATTAAAAATATTTTTAAAACTTAGGGCAAAGCGCCTGCCTGTCAACATTATCAGGATAAAACCCATTTTTGATCAGGTTAAACTCACTGGCACCCCGGTAATTATTAAAACTGTTCAGCGAAGATGTTGTAACGTCATAGCTGAAAGTGAACCTGATATTTTTGATCTCAATTCCAACCATTGGAATAACAGCGTCCTTATAACGGTAATATAAACCTGCAACCAACTGCATTTCGCCGGATTCCGAGAGGTTATAATTTGCATTCAGTCCACCCATTAACTCCATTGATTTTGCCTGCGTGGTAAAATAAACATTCGGGTTGATGATGACCTTTGGATTGACTTTTAGAATTGCATTGATAAAACCGATATGCCGCATTGGGATAACAGCGTCTGTGGAATTGTCTGCAAAAAAACTTTCCCTTGGCCGGTTCACATGGTGAATGGAGTAACCCGCATTTATGTAGATATTCTCCGCCGGGAAATATGCATAATTCAAACCGGCCTGCATATCAAAATAATTTACATTGGTATTTACAAGTGTAACAGCAGTTGGCAATCGGTTGTCAAAAAATTTACCATCAAACTGGTCGGGAAATTTAAGATTCGATTGATTGATCCTTTTATTGGCCCATCCAAGATTGAAACCTGCACTTAAAAGACTGCTGTTACCAAGCATTTGATGATATGCAACGGAACCATAGACTTTGGTGGATTGTAAACTTCCGCTTCCTGCCTGGTC
>JAYSWW010000511.1:0-2515 GCA_043717805.1 Ferruginibacter sp. | reverse complement strand
TGGATTCTTTTGATATCGGCGGCTGGGACCCATCCTTTTTTACCGATGATAACGGAAGATTATATATGTACAATGGCAGCAGTAACCGTTATCCTTTATATGGAGTTGAATTGAACCGGAAAACCATGCAGCCGATCGGTACCAGAAGAGAAATGTATCTGCTGGAACCCGAGAGATATGGCTGGCAGAGATTCGGGGAAAATATGGATAACACTTTTTTGGATCCCTTCATAGAAGGAGCATGGATGACAAAACACAATGGGAAGTATTATTTACAATACGGTGCACCCGGAACAGAATTCAGCGGGTATGCCGACGGGGTAGTTGCAGGCAATGATCCATTGGGTGGATTCACGCCGCAATCAGACCCACTCAGTTATAAACCAGGCGGGTTTTCCCGCGGAGCAGGCCATGGTTCTACATTCACGGATAAGAACAATCATTACTGGCATGTATCTACAAGTATTGTTTGTGTAAAAAACACTTTTGAAAGAAGGATCGGTATTTGGCCGGCAGGTTTCGACAAAGACGATGTGATGTGGTGCAATACTTCATTTGGAGATTACCCCCATAAATTACCAACTGCTTCACCTGCAGATCATGGCGCTTTTGCAGGATGGTATTTATTGAATTATAAAAAACCGGTTACTGTTTCATCTACCCTTGGCAGTTATTATGCAAATAGTGCCGTGGACGAAAGCATTAAAACTTATTGGAGTGCAGCAACAGCACAAAAAGGTGAATGGATACAAACAGATCTTGGAAATATTTCAACTGTAAATGCAATACAAATAAATTATGCCGACCAGGATGTTGAGAATAACCGGCTGGGAAAATGGAATGATCAGTATCACCAGTATATACTTTACTATTCCCCGGATGGGAAAAACTGGAAAGTATTGGTTGATAAAAGTAACAACAAAACCGATGTGCCGCATGATTATGTGGAACTGGAAAAACCTGTTCGGGCGAAATTTTTAAAACTTGAAAACATACACATGCCCACCGGGAAGTTTGCCATCAGCGGGTTGCGTGTTTTTGGAAACGGCAACGGAACAAAACCAACAGCTGTACAAAATTTTATTGTATTAAGAACGGAAAATGATAAACGAAGTGCTTATATAAAATGGCGCCCGGTTGACAATGCCTTTGCTTATAACCTTTATTACGGAACAGCACCGGATAAATTATACAGTTGTATCATGATACATGATTTCAATGAATACTGGTTTAAATCAATGGATAAAGAAAAGCCGTATTATTTTTCAATTGAAGCGATCAATGAGAATGCTGTTTCGGAAAGAACGAAAATTATTAAATCAGAGTGATATTCAAGAGTTTGGTTTGTGGATTGAGGTTTTAATGAAGATTTTTTAGTGCAAAAGTTTAATAAAAAATATATGTCAGGCCTCCCTCTCCAAAGGAGAGGGAACGAGGGTGAGTTCAGAAAACGGCATAGAAAAGAGCAACCAAATAATTGTGGCTGCAATCAGGTTCAATAATGACAAACAGGTGTAATAATTAATTATTTACAGAAAGATTAAAATAAACCCAACATGAAAAAAATTATTTTACTTGTATTAATATGCTTAACAATAGAGGCAAATGCACAAAATAGTCAGCATGCAACTGATCCAAAAATGAACATGTTTGTAAACAACCTGATGAAAAAAATGACCTTGGATGAGAAGATCGGCCAGTTAAATTTACCAGGCTCAGGCGATATTGTAACCGGGCAGGCATCCAACTCTGATATCGGTAAAAAAATTAAAGAAGGAATGGTAGGAGGATTGTTTAATATAAGATCCATTCCAAAGATCCGTGCAGTGCAAAAAGTTGCTGTTGAAGAAAGCCGTTTAAAAATCCCATTGATTTTTGGAATGGATGTGATTCATGGTTACCAGACAGCTTTCCCGATCCCGCTCGCTTTATCATGCACCTGGGATATGAATTTAATTGAACAAACCGCAAGGGTATCAGCTATTGAAGCAAGTGCAGATGGCATCAACTGGACTTTTTCACCAATGGTGGATATTGCACGCGACCCAAGGTGGGGGCGTATTGCCGAGGGCAGTGGTGAGGATCCATTCCTTGGCTCTGTCATTGCAACGGCAATGGTTAAAGGTTACCAGGGAGATGACCTTAAGAAGAATACAAGTATCATGTCCTGTGTAAAACATTATGCAATGTACGGAGCAGCAGAATCAGGGAGAGAATATAACACAACTGATATGAGCAGGGTAAGAATGTTCAATGAATATATGCCTCCATATAAAGCTGCAGTGGATGCGGGCGTTGGGAGTGTGATGGCATCTTTCAATGAAGTAGATGGAATACCTGTAACAGGGAATAGATTTCTGATGACTGATGTATTACGCAACAGGTGGGGATTTAATGGGTTTGTGGTAACAGATTATACCGGTATCAATGAAATGACCGGCCATGGAATGGGCGATATCCAAACTGTTTCAGCATTGGCGTTAAAAGCAGGGATTCATATGGATATGGTAGGAGA
>JAYSWW010000052.1:0-5753 GCA_043717805.1 Ferruginibacter sp. | reverse complement strand
TATGCATCAACCAGGAATGAGAACCACAGTATACAGATGTTAAGATCTGATGCAGATTCACGCATGTTATCTGCCAGGAAAATTGATTCTGTTTACTTCCGGGAATGGATCGCAAAAAAGGAAATGAATTGGATGAATGATACAATTCAGCAACAAACCATTTTTTTAGTTGCTGCTGAAGGAGGCGGGATCAGGAACTGTTACTGGACTTATACAGTTTTACAAAAACTTCAGAACCTGCAACCTTCCTTTTATGATCATACTTTTGCCGTTACAGGTGCTTCGGGTGGAAGTATGGGGTTGGGCTTTTATTACAACTATATTTACCAGAACCGCGATAGATTGGATACAAGAAATTTTTCTATAAAAGCGGATGATTCGGTTCACCTGGACGCTATCTGCAGTGCTGATTATCTTTCAGGTGTTACTTATGCTTTCTTTTATCCGGATCTGTTACAACGTTTTATACCCTGGCCCATTGAATCATGGGACAGGTCGAAATTCCTTGCAAATAGTTTTGATGCAGGTTTTTCAGGAAACCCTTCCAATGACAGCGGTCATTTTTTAAATCGTAATTTCCAGGAAATGTGGTCAGGAAATGACCGTTATGATCATCCTGCTATTTTATTCAACAGTACCTGGGCAGAAGGTGGAAGCAAAGCTGTCTTTTCTCCTTACATGCTGTCACCCGCATATTATTCAGATGCATTGGATGTCTTAACTGTTACAAAAAGATCGGTTCCAATGAAAGAAGGAATGGTTTCTTCTGCAAGATTTCCTATACTGACATCAACAGGTTTGATCTATTATGATTCGGCTCATGATAAAAATAATAAACCACAAAAACTTGGACACTTGTTTGACGGCGGTGGTTTTGAAAATACAGGTATTCAGACAGCTCAGCAAACGGCCATCATGATGAAACATACATTGAGCCAATTGAATCTTTCACATAAATATAAAATTGCAATCATTTACATCGGGTTCGGGGCAGGATCTATGGTAATGGAAAATAAAATAAGCGATTCGGTTAAATATCATAAGCCTATTAACAGTACGTATGAATTTAGTTCGTTGATCGGGGGAGCTAATTCAATTTTCAGGTGGATATATGCAGCACATGGGCTATCAATTCAATTAGATCCGGATATGAACCTGCTTGAATTTGGTTTGAGAAGCAAGTTTGATAGCACAAAACACCGGTTACCACTGGGTTTATACATGTCACAAACTTCAAAAGATACTATCCGGAATGAGATACGAGACAATGGGATGCAAAGAAAACTGAAACGTTCAATAAATATTTTTAACAGGTATTTTAAACAGCCTTGATTGAAAAAATTGAAATTATAAAAGTTTGTGATCCTTTTACTTCAAACCTCAAACTATTTGATCTCCAGGTCTGAAACCTTTCTGTTGTGCAAACGGCCTAAACGCATCAGATCGATCATGGGGCCGGTTACAAAATTCAGGAACCTTCTGCTGTATGGTTTATAAACGGCTTCTCCTGAAAATATCCGTGTTAAGTGTTTTTGCATGTGAGGGCCAATAAATCTGCCCAAGGCTGTATCCATCCTGTCTTCACCAACTTTAAATAAAGTAAACAGCTTTCCGCTGTACCAGGTATCTACCAGCTTTTGCCATACTTCTAGTTCACGCATTTGTTCTTTCTGATATTTTCTGAATGCTGTAACTGTTCCAACTTCAATAGCATCAGCCAAACGAAATGCGCCTTTGATAGCAAGGAAAAGTCCGGATGAAAAAATGGGATCTAAAAATCCACCGGCATCACCCGTTAATACCCAGTTCTTTCCAAACATTTTCTGAGAGATCAGTTGGTAGTTGTCGTATTGAACCACGCCGGTTTCACGTTTTGCATTGGAAGTGAATTTATATAATGTCTCATCAGTTTTTAAATAATTATCATATTGTTCTTCTTTTGTATTCCCATATTGTTTCAGGTGTTTTGGATTGATCACTATGCCTACTGAAGTTCTGTCTGGTAAAGGAATTCTCCAGTTCCATCCTTTTTCCAACCGGTGCAGGTGAATATTATACGGGTCTATTTTTTCTGTGCCCGACAGGTGTGCGAATAAGGCCACATCTTTTCTGTAACCGGATTTGGTAGGGATATTCATCAAGCGGGATATCGTACGGCAGCGGCCACTCGCATCTATGATCAGGTCCGGTTGTCCTTCAAAAAAATCATCAATAGCTGAAATGGTTTCATCACTTAATTTTATTTCATCTGAATCTCCAACCTGTTCGATCTTAGCGGCCTGTTTAAAGAACTGAACTGATTCCTTAACGGCCAGGTCAAAAATTGTTTTGTCAAATTTGGTCCTGGGTACATTGTAAGCATATGGAGGAAGGTTGCCGCCACCATAACTGAAAGGGGAAGTGGCTTCTTCATTCTTGCTGACCCAAACCGAAGCACCGGGTTTATACGTGCTGTATGATCTTACTTCATCTTCTACCCCCAATTCCCGCAACATGGGTATGATGGCTGGTACCAATGATTCTCCAACAATTATTTCGGGCCTTTTTTCCAGGTAAAATACGGCAACCTTAAATCCTTTTCTTTTTAACAATGTGGCAAGTGCACAACCCGAAGGGCCACCGCCAATGATGGCAACGGTTTTTATATTTTTCATCATTAAGACATAAATTAGAAATAGGATCTTTACAAAAGCAGTTTTCGAAACAACTGTCATTCTAATAAATCCGGGCACAAATTTCGGGCAGATATATGAATTTATCAAAAAACTTACGGGTAGTATTTGGTTAAAGTAGCCGGATTGTACTTGTAAAATATTGTATTTACCGATGCTGACTTTAGGATACTTTTAATGTGAAACTTACTTTTAAAAATTTGTTTGTTCATGGTTTTAATTGAAGAGGTAAACAAAATTCCTGGAGATTGAGAATGAAACTACCGGCGATTTATTATTTATCCTGTTATTATTACTTAATTTCAATTTTTAAACTACAATGAAAAAAATCATTCCTGATGTTGATGTTATAATGGATGTTCTTAAACAGGCGCAGGCTGTATTCCCCGGATCAACATTCATCAATAGCCTGTTACAGCAATACCAGCAACGGGGTAGTCTGAGTAAAAAACAACTGGAAGGATTGCATTCCAAAGCTTCGGGGGTGAAGACAATTTCGCACGGTAAGCTGGCTACCATCCAGGCAATTATTCTTAAAAAACACACAAATCACCGGTCAATTGTTTCAAAGCCTGTTGCTGTTGAAACAAAGAATGATAACAGCATTCAATTGATTCAGGAAATCCTGTCACAATATCCGCTTCACAAACGGGTACTTTATTTCAAAATGAAATCTGATAATAAAGAGCAGCTATTGGCAGCGGAAAAGACAGAGTTGGAAAAATTTCATAAATTATTATATAAGCCAACTCAATTGTGATTCGTATCCGGAATGCTTTTGATTGGAAGTAATACTAAAAACCAATTTAAAAAAATTTTCGGTGCATTTTGCTGGTATCCAATAATATTATGCATTTAAAAATACCTGTATAGGTAGGTTTTAAGTACCTGGATCTTGTTTTATCTTATTTAAAATATTCAAATCACTTGCAAATGTGAAATGATAGTATTACATTTACTTTTACTTACACAGTTTTTTACAACCTGCCCATCCTCTGAATTTCCTTATTATTTCAATTTTCGATAATAACCCTTTGCTATCTGCTTTATCAATTTAATGATCCTCTGAATGACTGATGTATTCCTGTCAACGGTTTACTATTTATTCCAATTACTTAATTAGTTATCTATCAAAAACCAATGGTTTGGTAAATGCGTATAATTAACAATCAGTAATCAATAAATATTATAAACTTTAAAAAAACGTGCATGGAAAATTACTACACATCATACAGTAAGGTTGTACAGAATACGAAATATTATTTTGTAAAGAAATTTTTAAAATTCCCTGAATTCAATAATGTACCCGATGTATTGGTTGGGTATGGTATGCATACCGAATTTGATAAAGCCTGCAGTATTGCAACTGTCAATGATCCCGGGATCAGGCAAAAGCTTTTGATTGATTTGGAAGGAAATGTTGAACAAAGCAAAGTGATCGATATGCATTATGGAAATTTTAAAAACAAGCTCAATGTCCGGTAAACAAAACAAAAAACCTTCTAAGGTATTTGCAGTTCATTTGGGTTCTAAATGTTTTCCGGTAAAGGGAGACTTGCCATTTCACAGCAACTGGTCGGGACAGGTACCTTTATATAATTTCATTAGTATCATCCGTCATACTGATTTTAGTATTCAATCGCTAACTTATTCAAGCCCACGTCCGGATACCTACAGTGCGTTTCTTAATTTGGTAAGAAGTAAATAAAGAGAAAGGGCAAATTTTAAATTTGACCAAATGCATACATAGGCTTTGCCGGAAAATTGTAAATCCTCATCGCTATTTATTAATTGAATCTTTTTCAATCCGGGGATAATACCCCCAAAAAAAAGCTACCCGGAGCTTGTCCGGATAGCCTATTTATTGTTTCAGGGGATATTGTCTAAATGATCTTATTTATTATTTCAGGTGATTAACTGAATAAGCCACCTTTTTTCAATTCTTTTGTTCCTTCGCCGATCAGGAATCCATTTTGATAAATCTGGATCTTATAGTTTCCTTTTTGAAAACTAACACCTGGCACAAAACTGAAGTTTACATTTTTTGTTTTAGAAGTCTCAAATTCAACCGGAAGTTTAGCTGTATATGATTTGTCACCTTCTTCACGAGTTGTGAACAATCCGGTTGATTCGCCGGTTGTAATGGCTTTGCCATCAGGACCGATAACCAAAACATAAATATCTGTTGGGCCGGCTTGTGCAATACGGTTTGCAACGTCGAAGCTTACAACCATTTTATCAACACGCTTGGCGGTACTGGAAACCTTTTCTTTACCGTTTCTTTTTACATTAACCGGTGTGATTACTATATTTGAAGCGTTCAATGTTGAAGCAACATCTACTTTCTTTTCCAGTTCCTGCTTTTGAGTTGTTGTAACTGTAAGGTCCTGGGTTAATTTTTCCTTATCTGCTGTCAAAACAACTTTATCCTGGGTTAAAGCCTGATTTTCTGTTGTTAAACGGGCAACTTCCTGTTCCATGCCTGCGATCTTATCATTCAATCCTGCGATCAATGATTTAGCTCTTGCCAATTCTTTTCCAGTAGAATTTTTATTGTTCAGGATCTTACGGATCTCTTCTTTGTCTTTTGCAATTTCACTGTTTTTATCTGCAAGCTCGCTTTGAAGGCTGCTTGTTACAGTTGCCATAGAATCAAGGCGTGCAAGGGATGCATCAAAGCTGGCCTGAACATTGCTTTTTTCTTCCGTTACTGCAGCAATCTTAGTTTCCTGTTGCTGGATTGCTTTTGTATTATTGGATTTGTCATACACTGTATATGCTCCTAAAGCAACAAGTGACAGGGCCAATCCGCCAATGAGGAAATTTTTAATTGTTTTAGGCTTTGCCTGGTTTTCGGTACTGGTCGTAGTTAAAGGACTGTTTGAAGTATCCATGATATTAAGTTTTAATTTTTTAAATAAGGTTGCGTAATTCTTTCGTTATTCAATTTTTATTGGACATCCCATCAAATTCCAAAACCGTGCCATGATTATTTTATACAATTAAATATTGAATATATTTTGAGTAAAACAACAGTGTTTTTATTAAGAAAACTTTGATTTTATTAGAAAAGTTAAAATT
>JAYSWW010000510.1:0-16591 GCA_043717805.1 Ferruginibacter sp. | reverse complement strand
TTGAAGTTGATATGATCATCAAAGCAGCTGGGCAAATGCCTTTTGAAAGTATAGTTGCCAATAACAAAATTGAAAATAAAAGTGGGAAGATCGTTTTGAAAGACAAGGCAGCTACAAATATTATTGGCGTATTTGCCGGCGGCGATTGTGTGAATGGTGGTAAGGAAGTGGTGGATGCGGTGCAGGCGGGTAAAGACGGAGCTTCCGCGATATTGGATTTTTTTTCACGCAAAGACGCAAAGTAGCAAAAAAAATTTTAATGTTGACTGAAAATGAAATAGCGAAATTGGTAGTTGATATTTGTTTTAACATTCATAAAAAATATGGACCAGGTTTATTTGAAACTGTTTATGAAGAAATATTTTGTTATGAATGGATAAAAACCAATGTACCTTTTAAAAGACAACAGGCTATTTCTCTTGTACATGATGAAATTAAACTAGAGATAGGATTCAGGGCAGATTTCATTATTGATGATAAAGTAATCATAGAGTTTAAATCAGTTGAAATACTGGCACCAGTTCATTATAAGCAGGTACAGACTTATTTGAAACTAACAGATATTAAATTGGGCTTATTAATAAATTTCAATGTAAACCTTATAAAAGAAGGCATACATCGTATTGTAAATAAATTGTAAACGTTTTGCGTCTTAGTTCCATTGCGGCTTTGCGTGAAAAATCTTTAAATCATGGCAGATATCACTTCAAATTTCTTAGGCATCAAATCTCCCAACCCATTCTGGCTTGCGAGTGCACCACCTACCGATAAAAAAATAAATGTACTCCGTGCTTTTGAAGCTGGCTGGGGCGGTGTGGTTTGGAAAACACTGGGGTCGCAGGTGAAAAATGTTTCATCCAGGTATTCAGCCGTGAATTTTCATGGTGGCAAAATGATGGGGTTTAATAATATTGAACTCATCAGTGACCGGCCGTTGCATATTAACTTAAAAGAAATTGCTGAATGCATAAAATTATTTCCTGATAGGGCAATGGTTGTTTCTTTAATGGCCGACAATGACCGTAAAAGCTGGCACGAACTCATCAAAAAAGTGGAGGATACCGGAGCCCATGGGTTTGAATTGAATTTCGGTTGCCCGCATGGAATGACAGAAAGGGGTATGGGTGCAGCCGTTGGACAAGATCCGGAGATCGCCAGGATGGTAGTGGAATGGGTAATGGAAGCAGCACATATTCCGGTAATTACAAAGCTTACTCCCAATGTGCATTCACCTGTTCCAACCGGGAAAGCCTGCGTGGAAGCGGGTACCAATGCTTTGTCACTTATTAACACCATTCAATCCGTAACGGGAATAGACCTGGATACACTTGTACCCAATCCATATGTAGCAGGCAAATCTGTTTTTGGCGGTTATTGTGGCCCGGCCGTAAAACCCATAGCATTGA
The DNA here is from genome assembly GCA_043717805.1 of Ferruginibacter sp. Taxonomy (GTDB): domain Bacteria; phylum Bacteroidota; class Bacteroidia; order Chitinophagales; family Chitinophagaceae; genus Ferruginibacter. The sequence goes on along the minus strand of JAYSWW010000510.1, from coordinate 15,185 downwards.
AAATGCTTACAACCATCAGCCAGGATCCTACCACCGCCAAAGTTCCGGTATCGGGTATTGGGGGAGTAAGTACCTGGAAAGATGCTGTTGAATTCATGTTGCTGGGGGCGTCCAATGTACAAGTATGTACTGCCGTTATGAATCATGGATTCAGGATCGTGGAAGATATGTGTGAAGGTATGAGCAACTGGATGGATGAAAAGGGCTTTAAAACATTGAATGATTTCATCGGAAAGTCGGTTGAAAAGATCACACATTGGGAAGACCTGGATATCAATTACCACCACATTGCAAAGATCAACCAGGATAAATGCATTCACTGCGGGCTTTGTTTTATAGCATGTGAAGACACATCACATCAATCCATCAACCTGGCTTATGGCAACCCTTACAACACTTATACCATCAAGGAAGAAGAATGTGTAGGGTGTAATTTGTGCCAGCTTGTTTGCCCGGTTAATGATTGTATTACCATGGAAGAACACCGGGTGGCACCCGAATACCTTAACTGGATAGAATTTCAGAAAAAGGGAATGCCCTTGAATGATCATTGATTAACCTGGGTTTTTTATATCAGGTTATTTTCATGTTACAAGCGGGTTCAATAAACGGGTCAGTATTCCCAGCTATTAATGGATCGGTTTAATTTAATACTACTGCCTTTGAAAATGGCATTCGGTGCCTGTTTATTTTATTTTCTGTAAGTTCGATTTTAACATAAATCCGGAAGTGAATGATTCATTGTTGCTTTGAAATGAAACTTCTATAAAGTTTTTTAGTATACGGGTACCAGTTACATGGTCTCCTTTTAATAAGTACGCTTTTCTTGGCTTGCTGCCTAATTTCGGGTTGTTAAAAAAATATGCTTTTGCAACTGTAACTTTCCACTCAGTTTCAGAATAAGTTGGTTCGCTGGTAAATTTCTCTAAGGGAACGATCCCAAATTCAGTTGCATCAATGCTGCACTCTTTTGTATTTATTTCGGGTTCGGTGTTATGATAACTTGACTGGTTTTCTTTGATCAAAAACCAGTTTTTCCTGGAAAAATTATATCCAAAGTTGTAAGTATAAGACCATCTCCAGCTACTGCCTCCATAAAATGAAATGGAAAAGCCGTTTTTTAATAATTCAATTCCTTCATAAGGATCACCATATATACCACCACAATGACGGCACATTACCAGGTTATCATTTCTTTTTTCAACTTTTAGTTTCCCGTCCTGTTGACGGATCAATAAAAAAAAAGGGCGCTTAAGGTCTTCTGCATGTACTGTGTCTTCACCCGGGATCTTTAGCACTAATATGACATCTGGTCTTTTATCTGCATTCAGGTCGCCTTCAATGAAATCGAGGATCTCATAACCCTTTAAGACAAACGGTTTCAGGGATTCAGGTAGCTTTTTGTCGCTGACCTGGCAAAAGCCTATGGTTGGAATAATAAAGAATGTCAAAAATAATTTAAAAGAAATATTTCCAAAATTATTTCTCATTCAAATACGGGTTTAAATAAATGATCAAATTTATTGCTTACATAATAATAAACTTCTTGCTTATAGACCCATCTGAATTATCTATTCTTAATAAATACGTTCCGGGTGCATATTTATTCATCGAATTCATTTCAATGATGTTTTCTCCTGCATTCAGGATCTTTACTTCTTTTAAAAGCATCGAGCCAACTGCGTTTAATAATGTGATCGTTGTTTTGCCTGCTGTTGGCTGTGTAATTGTAATTACAAGCTTTTCAGAAACCGGGTTTGGGGCCAGATTAAAACCAAATGAACTGATACACTTTTTATTGATTGTGACCACCGGGCTATAATAATAATCTCCGGTTGATTCTATTATTTTTAACCTGAAATAACAGATATTGCCTGAACTTAAACCATATTGAAATTGATAATTTGTTTCAGCATTGTTGTTTGTCCCGGCAATTGATCCGGCTTTAATATAATTGCTGCCGGTATTGCTGTATTCAATTTCATAGCTAAGTATACTTTGTTCATTGCTTGTTTTCCATTTTAACTGAACTGAACAATTATTGTCTGCATTTCCATCAAAACTGATCAGTTTAACCGGGATGGTTCCCCCGTTAATTATAGAACCCGTATTGTTGAGCACCCAGTTATTCGGGTCAACAAGAACACCATTGGGCGTTTTGTTATACTTGAATTTAAATTGCTGATTGTTTGCAGTAACATAGGCTTTTACGGTTGTATCTCCCTGCGCAGAAGTGATCTTGAATTCATACAATCCTTTAAAGAATGGGGTTACGGTTGGGGCACTTACAGATTCATTCACGATCAATATTACACTGTCCGGAGTTTCCCGGATATAAGTGATATTGAACGTAGGGTAACCTTCTCCGTAATACCATTGGTTAAAGAAATCTGTTAAATTTTTTCCACTGGTCGTTTCTGCCACCAGTTTGAAATCATCAGCTGTTGCAGTTGAGCCTTTGTATTGCTGCTGGTAATTTTTCAGAGTTTGAAAAAACAAGTTATCATTCTGCATTTCAAAGCGCAGGTTGTGGATGATGGCAGAACCTTTATTGTAACTAAGTCTTCCGCTGAAGATCCTGTTCTCATCAAAAATGGAAGCATCGGGAACATATACACTTCCTGCAGGTTGGCTTAAAACATTGTTGTGTACGCTTTGCATATATGCTGCGGGACTGGTAGTTGGAAACAACAAAGGTAATTTCTCAACAGCCAGGTATTCACTGTAACTGGCAAAGCCTTCATTAAGCCAGATGTGGTTCCAGGTAGCACAGGTTACATTGTCTCCAAACCACTGGTGCCCCAGTTCATGGGCAATCAATGTTGAACTAAAACTGCTGGTAGTCGTCATCGTTTGATGTTCCATTCCGCCACCGATATTTGCCTGCGAATGGCCATATTTCTCATTTTTAAATGGGTATAACCCATATAATTCACTGAATTTTTCTATGAAAGCGGGTGTTTTATCCAGGTTTGCTTTTATGGATGTTAAATAAGTTTCATTGTCTGCAATATAGTGTTGCACCAGGATTGAATCAGGCGCCATTTCAACAGGCTTGGCATAATTAAGGTATTCCATATAATTACCCACAGAAAAACTTGGCATATAATAATTCATCGGGTAACGGCTTTTCCATTTGTATCTTTTTTTAGATCCCGGTAAAAAATCAACCCCGGTAAGAATGCCATTCGATCCCGCTTTATTTGCCTGGTCAGTGGTGATCCATATATCTGCCGAATCTATTTTATCCCTCAATATTTGCTTTACCGGAAACCATTCCCTGGCCTGGTAACTTTCTGAAAGTGACGCAGTATACGAAAGGCCGTTGCTGGAAATGGTTCCTGCATAAACAGCACCTGAATTTGCAGTTCCTTTATAATAAATTAAAGCAGTTACTTCTGAACCCATTGGTAAAACCGGCGACAGGGGTACAAAAACATGATCTGAACCTCGCTGGAAATTCATTTTTATTCCATTGATGAAAACGGAATCAACAATCATATTGCTTTTTAGTTCTGTAACAAATGAATCCAGTGGTTGTAAAGCTTTTACAACAGTCAAAGCTGTTCCGGAAATATAAGTATTGGCTGTTTCCACAGCAATGTCAAGTTTTAAATACTTAACATCATATTTTTCCATCGAAGGATACTGGTAAAAATCTACCTGGTCCGGCCTGGAAGTTAAATGTCCATGGTTGCATTTATTACTGCATCCCGGGTCTTCTTCATTTATCTGTGCATAACCGGCTGAAGAGAAAATAACGGTAATTAATAGTAAAAAATATATTCTCATGATTTTTTTTATGGATACCAAATATATGGATTAACCCCGGTTTTTTACCTAAGGTAATTCCTATATTTACTAAAAATCTACAAATTGAAAATTAATCCTGAGCGGCTTCAGCAACATTTTGAGGCCATGAGTCTTATCGGAAAAATTGGTGAAACAGGTACATGCCGCCCAACATTATCCCAACTGGAAAAAGAGGGTTTTGAATTGGCGGCCTCCTGGATGAAAGAAGCGGGCATGAAAACCCATATTGATCATTTTGGAAATCTTATTGGAAGGCTTGAGGGAAAAGATCCAGCTTTACCGGTATTGATGATGGGGTCACATTTAGATTCACAGCCTTACGGTGGAAGGTTTGATGGTGTTGCAGGTGTATTGTGTGCTATTGAAGTTGTAAAAACATTGATTGAAAATAATATCATTCCGGAACGGAGCATTGAAGTGGTTTCATTTGCTGATGAAGAGGGCTGGCGTTTTAACAAAGGCTTGTTTGGTTCAAGAGGAATTCTTGGAAAACTTGAGCCGGGTGAATTGGATCGTGCAGATAAAGATGGCATCACACGCAAACAGGCATTGATCGATTTTGGTTGTGATCCCGGGAAATTCAAAGAATCGGAATACAAACCCGGCAGTATTTTTTGTTTTCTTGAATTGCATATTGAACAGGGACCTGTTTTAGATATTGCTCAAAGACCGATCGGTGTGGTATCAGGAATTTCAGGGCCTTTATGGCTTACCGTTAAATTAAAAGGAATGGCTGGCCATACTGGTTCTGTGCCAATGCCGCTTCGCAAAGATGCCTTGTTGGGAGCAGCTGAAATTATTGTTGCAGTAAATAAGATCGCTACACAAGTACCGGGTAATCCTACTGTTGGAACAGTCGCTACAATCAACGTTTTCCCTGCCAGCAGGAATATCATTGCTGAAGAAGCTGTGTTTACGATCGATCTCAGGGATATTGACCTGGAAAGGCGTAACCTTTATGAGAAACAATTGAGAGAACAAATTGATGATATAACACTAAAGCATAAACTAACTTATAGTATTTCAGAAGACACAAACAGTGAACCTCGTTATTGTGCAGATTGGATAAAAGAAATTATTCACAATGAATGTAAGGCCCTCAACCTGGAAGCTCCTGAATTAATGAGCGGACCTTTCCATGATGCGCTTGCATTGTCTTATGCCTGTGATTATGGAATGATTTTCGTTCGTTGTAAAGATGGGATCAGCCACAACCCATTGGAGTTTGCTTCGTTTGAAGACCTTGCACTTGGTGCAGAAGTATTATATGGAACTGTACTTAAAATATTGAAAGTGTAACATGAATTATAGCAATGAGAACAAAGAAGGGCTTTGATCTATTTCATGTTGCTCAAGTCTTTGCAATAATTCAGCAGTGTTTCTCAATTCAATTCTTTCACAAAGGCTCAGGTAGCTGTTCCTGCTCATCTTCTTGATCTTGTTTTTCAATACGACAATTTTTATATTCTCCATAAAAATTGACAGTTTTGTTTGGTTGGTTTTAGACATTTGTAATGGATATTGGTTAACCCAAAAACGAAAAAACAGTCAAAAAATTGCCCCGGCATTATTTTTTTATTATATGGATATATCGTAAAGGCATTTAATACAGTCTGTTGTATCAATTTTTTAAATTAATCAAAGAAAATTTCTCCTGGATTGTTTAATACAATCAATTCCTGTTGTTTGAAAAAGAAAGTTCATTGACCTGTTTTTCCTTTCATTTCAATTATTGAGAAATGCCAGAAACTTGTGAAAGATTATTATGGCATGTAAAAAGTTTCAGTAAATTGAATTTGTCGTTTAATCTACTTCACAGAAGGATGATGATAAAAAAATAGAATTGATAATAATTATTTTATTCTCCCGGCAATGATTATTATTTCAGGAATTGTATTTGATGTGAAGTTTTTCAAAAAAATCTTTTTCATCCATTTCTTTTACCTGACCGGGTTCAAGATCACCCAATACAAGGTCACCTATAGAAACCCTTATCAATCTTTTGCATCGATGCTTCACAGCCATCATCATTTTTCTAACCTGCCGGAATTTGCCTTCAGTCAACGTAATTAACAACCAGGTATGCTTTCCATGTTCTTCTTTTGTAAATGCTGTTCGAAATAATTTCCCCGGTTCATCAACGATCTCAACTTTGCAAGCCGGAGTTGTATAATGGTCACCTGATTTTATACGGATTGAAACACCGGTCCTTAGTTTTTCCAGGTTGTCATTGCTTAAAATATTATTTACCTGAACCAGGTAAACCCTTTCGTGAGGCTTGTCATCCATGAATAACAACCTTGTGACTTTTTTATTGGTGGTTAGAATTAGTAAACCTTCTGAGTTAAGATCAAGTCTCCCCACCGCATGAATACCTTTTGGAAAATCGAAATCAAGATCGCCAAGTAACCTTACCTTATCAGAACTGATAAATTGGGATACCATATTATAAGGTTTGTTAATGATAAAGTAACGATCTGTTGTTTTCACTTAAAATTATTGAAGATGTTAAGGCTGCAATTTCACTCAAATATTTGAAGATTATCGTGTGTTTCGTTGTAGCTTTACCAACTCCTGAAACAGGATGTTGCATGCAAATAAACAAGTATTATTTCTTTTCCTTATTTATGTTGTTGAGTTGTCTTTTTCAACAAACAGGTCTTGCGCAATGTACAACTCCTATAAACAGCTTTCCTTATAGTGAAGACTTTGAATTGAGTGATGGCAATTGGACCAGTGGCGGAACATTATCTGACTGGACCTGGGGTCAGCCTGCAAAAACTGTTATCAATGCTGCAGCGGGGGGGGTAAAATGCTGGATCATTGGCGGAACTTCCGGTACAACCTACAACGGGGGTGAAAAATCATGGTTGCAAAGTCCCTGTTTTAATATTTCATCCTTATCAAATCCCCAGGTTTCTTTTAAAGTGTTTTGGGAAACTGAACAAAGGTATGATGGTGCGGCTTTTGAATTTAGTACAGATGGCGGAATTACCTGGGGTGTGGTTGGTTCTATAAATTCAAATTCAAATTGCAGCGGGCAAAACTGGTTTAATTTTAACCCGATCAATTTTCTCGGCAGCCCTGGCTGGTCTGGAAATATTCAATCTACTTCGGGCTCCTGCCAGGGTGGTGGAGGAAGTGGTGGCTGGCTAACAGCTAAGCATAGCCTTTCTGCAATGACCGGGGCTACTGCCATTATTTTCAGGTTTACTTTTGCGGCTGGCATTACCTGCAATTCTTTTGATGGATTTGCCATCGATGATTTTCAGATCGGTGAAGCCGCCCCAAACACGGCTGATTTTATTTATACCTGCGGTGCAAATAATACCGTTGATTTTACCAGCAATATTGTGGGATGTAAAACCAATGTTTCGTGGAATTTCGGGGATGTTGCTTCCGGATCAAACAACAGTTCTTCACTTGACAACCCCTCTCATACATTTTCTTCTCCCGGTAATTATACTATAACTCTTACAGTAAATTTTGTATCAGGACCTGCAGTATCAAACCCAAAACAGTTAAATGTAATATCTTTATCTGCTGCTGTTAACAATACAATTAACTGCAAGGGAGATCAGACAGGTGCTGTTTCTGTCACAGTAAACCCGCCGGGTGTGTATAATTACAATTGGGATACAAGTCCTCCTCAATCCGTCCCTGGTATAAGCAACCTTTCTGCAGGAACTTATACAGTTACTGTAACAGGAATGAATACATGCAGTACTTCATTGCCGGTTTTGTTAACTGAACCGGAGAAGTTAAGCCTTGGCACCATCATTTCGGATGCAAAGTGTGCATCAAACAATGGTTCGGTCATTTCCACGGTCAATGGCGGAACAGCACCTTACAGCTATACCTGGTCAAATGCTTCTACAACACCATCAATCAGCAACCTTGCTGCCGGAACCTATTCATTATCGGTAACTGATGTAAAAGCATGTTTGGCATCGGTAAATAATTTACAGGTCAATACTGTTAATATGCAAATAAATATTTTTTTAGGAAACGATACCAGTATTTGCCCGGGAGAAAAACTTTTACTCAGTCCCGGTAATTTTGTTTCTTATAAATGGCAGGATAATTCCATTGCTTCAACATATCCTGTAACAGCAACCGGCGTATATTCTGTATCGGTAACAGATGCCGACGGATGTTCCGGTACTGGGTCTATAAAAGTTAATGTTGAATGCCTTGAAATTTATTTCCCATCAGCTTTTACACCCAATGGCGATGGTAACAATGATGGATTTGGCCCTTTGCCTGCATCTTCTTTGTCATCATTGAAGAATTATAAATTCACTGTTTATGGCCGGTGGGGAGAAGTGATCTTTACAACAACAGATCCTTTTAAAAAATGGAATGGAACGTATAAAGGTAAAGCACTTTCAACTCAGGTATTAACCTGGATATCCACCTATACCCAGCATAATTTCCTGCCTGTATTTCAAAAAGGAACAGTAAGTATCATTCGATGATGATCATTTCATAATTTCCTCTTATAATCTGTCATAATAAAAATGAAGATGATGGCTATTGATAGATAGAGGTAATAATGAAAGCCCACATAATTACCGTTTTTGTTAAGCCAAAATGAATACAAGGTTAATGCCAGCGCTGCAAAAAATTCTACCAGGCCATGCAAAGGGAATGAAAGTATTTTGATGATACCGGTTTCAAATCTTGTGAAAAATGTTAACAGGAAATAAATGGCTGCAAGAGAGTAAGTAAAAATGCAAAGGTCACCTTTCATGCTAAAAAGTGCGGGAGATGTGAATATAAATAATGCTAAAACATAATCCAGGATTCCATGCAATTTCGAAGAGATTATTTTCATAGAAATATTTACCGTTAACGAAATTTATATGTAAGATAAGGTACTTCGCAATTATTTAATGTATTGGTTTGTAAATCAAAATGATTTTTTTAGATTCCTTTCCATCCATTCAGCCTGCGATTGTGCAGTTTGTTCAATGCTTACCTGTTCTTCAATTTTCTTTTGTCCATTGATTATAGACTTACTTACCATTGAATGTTCTATTACTTCATTTTCTTTCATGCCCATCATTTTCATCAGTGGAATTAGTTTTTCACTTCCAAAATGTTTAAACAGGGGTTCATCCATGGCACTGTAAACCAGGATGTTCCTGATATTCCAGTTTGAAACAAAATTTTCTTCTTTGGTATGGATGGGGTAGTGCTCAATAAATACCGGAATATGATCAAGCAGTTGATGCGTTGGAAAATGTTTTGTTTCAAAAATCCTGTTTTCGTTCAATCCATTCAATGAAAAATATTCTTTGAACTGTTTTGCCGTATCGTTGAACCATGCTATGAATAAAACAGACTCATTTTCCCTTGCAAGTACTGAACACGCCTTCATCTTGGCTGCAGAACTCATGAATCCCCTGTCTTTGAACAGGTGATCATTGTTTTCAGACTCTTTTTTTCCAAATAAATTTGAGAACATATGGTATAATTATCCTGTAAGCAAATGTATCGAACCTCCGGCATATGTATATCAGTTGATTTTTAAACAGGGCTTTGTTTTGTTTGTATCTTTGTAATAAGGGGATAAAAAATGGCTACAAAAAAAGAAAAAATTATTGTTTCAAAAACCGGAGATGAATTTATAGAAGTGTTTGGTGCCAGGGAACACAACCTGAAGAACATTGATATTCGGATTCCCAAAAACAAACTGGTTGTATTTACAGGAGTAAGCGGAAGCGGAAAATCTTCACTTGCTTTTGATACCATTTACAATGAGGGACAAAGAAGGTATATGGAAAGTTTTTCCGCTTATGCCCGGCAATTTGTTGGTGATATGGAACGCCCGGATGTTGATAAAATAACAGGGCTCTCCCCGGTGATCTCCATTGAACAAAAAACAACAAATAAAAATCCCCGAAGTACAGTAGGTACTATCACAGAAATTTATGATTTCCTAAGGTTGCTTTATGCCCGTGCAAGTGAGGCATATAGTTATAACACAGGAAAGAAAATGGTAAAGTTCAGCGAAGAAGAAATCGTAAGCTCTATTTATAAAAAGTACAGTAATAAAAAGATCAGCCTGCTTGCACCCCTGGTTCGGGGCCGCAAAGGTCATTACCGCGAACTTTTTGAAGACATTCGTAAAAAAGGATTTTTAAAAGTCCGTGTTGATGGCGAGATTTTAGACCTTGCTCCACGGATGCAGGTTGACCGGTACAAGATCCATGATATAGAAGTTGTAGTAGACAGGATGCAGGTTACCGATTACATGAAACTAAGATTGAGCCAGAGTGTTCAGAAAACCCTGCAACTTGGAAAAGACCTTTTATTTCTACTCATCAATGACGAAAAAAAGGTTTCTCAATACAGTAAACAACTGATGTGTATCGATACAGGTATCAGTTATGAAGAGCCTTCACCCAATGCATTTTCATTCAATTCTCCCTATGGTGCGTGCCCGGTTTGCAAAGGATTGGGAACAGTTTACCAGGTAAATATGGAGGCAGTTATCCCCGATGATAGTTTATCCATAAAAGATGGTGCCATAGTACCATTGGGAGAAGAAAGGGAAGCACACGTTTTTAAGCAGGTACAACAAATTGCAAAAAAGTATAAAATAAATTTAGAAAAACCGGTTAAGGACCTTTCACAAAAGGCGTTGAATGTATTGCTTTATGGAAAAGAAATTGCTGACGACAATATGAATGAAACTGTTGACATGGATCTTCACTCTGCCGACAGCACATTTTATGAAACGGAATACGAAGGCGTGGTAAATATGGTGAAACGATGGTTTTCGGCTACAAATACCAGTGAGTATATCAGGGATTGGGCAGAAAAATTCATGCAGTTAAAACCCTGCGAAACCTGTAATGGTACCAGGTTGAGGAAAGAAAGTTTGTGGTTTAAGATCGATGAAAAGAATATTTCGGAACTGAGTGCAATGGACCTGGATAAATTGGCATCATGGTTCGCCGGATTGGAAAAGAGGATCAGTGACAGGCAAAATACCATTGCCAAGGATGTATTGAAAGAAATCAGGGAACGGCTGCAGTTTTTATTGGACGTAGGATTAACTTACCTCACTCTGTATCGTCCCTCTAAAAGTCTTAGTGGTGGTGAATATCAGAGGATCAGGCTTGCCACTCAAATCGGATCACAATTGCAGGGGATAACTTATATATTGGATGAGCCAAGTATAGGATTGCATCAAAGAGACAATCAAAGACTGATACTTGCCTTACAAAACCTGCGTAACATCGGTAACAGTGTGTTGGTTGTAGAGCATGATAAAGACATCATGCTTGCAGCTGATCACCTGGTAGATATTGGCCCCAAAGCCGGATCTCATGGTGGCAGGATCGTTACAGAAGGCACTCCCGCCGAAGTGTTAAGATCAAATTCTGAAACTGCTCAATACCTCAGCGGTAAAAAAAGCATTGCTGTTCCAAAGGAAAGAAGAAAAGGTACCGGAAATTTTATTGAACTGAAAGGTGCAAAAGGAAATAATTTAAAAGAAGTTTCGGTTAAGTTTCCCCTGGGCAAACTGATACTGGTAACTGGAGTAAGCGGCAGTGGAAAATCTACATTGATCAATGAAACTTTGTATCCTTTACTCAGCAGGTTTTGCTATAACTCAAAGGCTGAAGCATTGCCTTACAAAACCATAAAAGGCCTCGAACAGATTGACAAGGTTATTGAAATAGATCAAAGCCCTATCGGAAGAACACCACGAAGCAATCCTGCAACTTATTGCGGATTTTTTACTGATATCCGAACACTGTTTGCATCTGTACCCGAGTCAAAGATCCGTGGTTATGCTGCAGGGCGATTTTCATTCAATGTTAAAAGCGGCCGTTGCGATGTTTGTGAAGGCGGCGGAATGCGGGTTATAGAAATGAATTTTTTACCGGATGTATATGTTCATTGTGAAAAGTGTAATGGCAAAAGATACAACAGGGAAACACTGGAGATTAGGTATAAAGGCAAATCGATCAGTGATGTACTTGATATGACGGTTGATGATGCAGTAGAGTTCTTTAATGCTGTTCCATATATCTACAGAAAAATAAAAGTGTTGCAGGAAGTAGGGCTTGGATACATTACACTCGGACAAAGTGCAGTGACCCTTAGCGGGGGAGAGGCACAACGGGTAAAACTTGCAACCGAATTGGGCAAACGTGATACCGGTAAAACATTTTATATACTGGATGAACCAACAACAGGCCTTCACTTCCAGGACATTCAGCATTTACTCGATGTACTGAATAAACTGGTTGACCGGGGAAATACTGTACTGGTAATTGAACACAACCTGGATATGATCAAAGTTGGAGATCATATCATTGATATCGGGCCGGAAGGTGGTGGTGCCGGCGGTAATATATTATATGAAGGAACTCCGGAAGGAATGGTTGGTATAAAAGAAAGTTTTACAGCTAAATTTTTGAAACACGAATTATAAATACGAATTACATGAGTTATTCAAAAATCAATTGATTTAAATTGTCCCTTTAATTCGTGTTTTAATTTTCCCTAATTTGTGTAAATAGAAATAGCTTGTTAAGTATGCCATCCGAACAAACCTATAATATTCCGCTGCGTTACCGCAAAATGGAAAACCTGCACATTGTATTCTGGCTTTTTAAAGACATCAGCTGGTGCATGATTTGGCGGCCCCTAGGAATTGCAATGATCTTCCCAACCCTCATTATTGCGATCATCATATCATGGCGCACACGTCAATATATGAGCGAACTATGCCACAATCTTGCAATCACCGTTTGGATAACTGCAAACAGTTACTGGATGATCAGCGAGTTTTTTCATTTTGATGCAAACCCACTCTTTGGAGAATATACCTACAAACACATAGCCATTATTCCATTTGCATTGGGGATATTGTTACTGGCATTTTATTACATTTTCTGGAAACCGGGTCATAAAAATGAACTTGAAACGATGTAAGGAGAGTTGATACCAGATACTGGATAACGCATACAAATTTACAGGTTACCGCTCATAACACATACTTTACCACTTGTGAAACCGCAAGTCCCGTTCAACGCTGATTTAATTGTGCGATCCTGCACTTCCATCTATCTTCACATTTCAAATGTAAAAGGAGCCACGCTCCCATGTAAAATGAACCATCTTATTGCTGCCCTTCTCTTTAACTATCGCCAAAGAGTTAAGCCACCGGCAGTTTTTTCCTGAATTTTTTCCATTCCATTTCTTTCGTAACAAGTTTATTTCTGTGCTTAAACATGTAACACAGTTAATAACTGAACTCAAGAATGTTGCACAAAGATTTGCCGTATAAGTGTCCCGAAAGAATCGGGATGTTCCATGCGACGCAACAATGAATAATTCATCAACAAATGCTCATAACAAAACAATTTTTACAAACAACTAAAACTAACAGCTATGAACTTTTCAGATTTTTTGACAAATTACTGGTGGATACTGGTAATATTATTTTCCCTGGTCCTGTACAAATTCATTCTTCGGTTCTTATTCGGTATGGTGATCGTACCGGAGAACAGGATCGGGCTGGTTACAAAAAAATTCGTTTTGTTTGGTGCCAATCGTGAACTTCCCGATGGCAGGATCATTGCAACAAAAGGAGAAGCAGGTTTCCAGGGTAAAACACTTGCACCTGGCTTGTACTGGGGTATGTGGCCCTGGCAATATGGAGTAAACATGCAACCATTTATGGTGATCCCTGAAGGAAAGATAGGGTTGGTTCTTTCAAACGATGGTGCAGAGATACCAACCGGTGCCATTCTTGGCAGAAAAGTAGAGAGTGATAATTTTCAGAATGCAGAAGAATTTTTAAATAACGGCGGACAAAAAGGACGCCAGACTGCATACATCACTGCCGGTACTTACCGTATCAATACATATGCATTTACCATTACCATTGCCGACATGATCATCATTCATGAAAACATGGTAGGAATTGTTACATCTCTGGATGGCCACCCCATCGAAAGCGGCCAGATCGCCGGTAAATTCATCGAAGGGCACAACAACTTCCAGGACTTTGATACTTTCCTGAAGAATGATGGTAACCGTGGCTTGCAGCCTTCTATTATCCTGGCAGGTAGTTATAACATCAACCCATGGGCGATACAAATTGAAGAAGTGCCCATGACAGATGTACCGATCGGTTATGTGGGAGTGGTGATCAGTTACATCGGGCAGGATGGCAAAGACCTCACCGGGGAAAGTTTTAAACATGGAAATATTGTGGGAAAAGGAAGCCGTGGTGTTTGGATGGAGCCATATGGCCCGGGTAAATATCCTATCAATAAATACACTATGAAAGTTGAACTGGTGCCTACCACCAACCTTGTGTTGAACTGGGCCAATGCAAGAAGTGAATCACACCAGCTTGATAAAAATCTAAGTACGATCACGGTTCGTTCACAGGATGGTTTCCCTTTTAACCTCGACGTATCACAGATCATACACATACCTGCCAATGAAGCACCAAAAGTAATTGCCCGATTTGGCAGTATGAACAACCTGGTAAGCCAGGTGCTGGAACCAACCATTGGTAACTATTTCCGTAACTCGGCTCAGGACAGCGATGTAATTTCGTTTCTGAGTACCCGTAAGGAACGCCAAATGGCAGCCAAGGACCATATCAAAAATGTGCTGGATGAATACAACGTGAATGCAGTGGATACGCTGATCGGCGACATCGTTCCACCGGAAGCATTGATGAAAACTTTGACCGACAGAAAAATAGCACAGGAAGAAGAAAAAACCTACAGCACTCAACGAATGGCACAGGAAAAACGCCAGGGCATGGAAAAAGAAACAGCCATTGCAGATATGCAGAAAGAGATCGTAAAGGCTCAGCAAAGCGTGGAAATTGCCCAACGTACCGCTGATGCAACAGTTAAGAAAGCTGAAGGTGATGCAAATAGTTTAAAACTGCAGGTTGATGCGGAAGCCACTGCCACAAAAATGCGTGCAAATGCAGAGGCTGAAGCTACGAAAGCAAGAGCAGGAGCACAAGCCGAAGCCACCAAATTAAATGCCAGCGCTGATGCGGAAAGGATCAGCAAAACGGGCTTGGCAGAAGCAGAAAAGATCATGGCCATCGGTAAGTCAACTGCAGAAGCTTATGAATTGCAGGTTAAAGCCATGGGTGATGATAATTTTACCAGGTATAAGATCACCGAAGAGATCGCCAAAGGCAATATCAAAATAATCCCTGATATCCTGATCGGCGGCGGAAACGGAACCGACGGCGGAATCAATGGCCTGCTGGGCATGAAATTGATGGAAATGATGGATGCAAAGAAAACGGATAAACCACAATCAAATTAACCCTGTCGGCGGTTGTCGAAGACCCCGACAGCGGTTAT
>JAYSWW010000509.1:0-2522 GCA_043717805.1 Ferruginibacter sp. | reverse complement strand
GCGAAGCGGTTCTTGGCCCTGAAAATGAGGAAAGCGTTTTGAAAGAAAGCAATGTGCCCATGATCGCAGTTGCCATTATACCACAACCCGGCACCAATTATATCCAGATATCCGATGAAATACACAAACGATTGGATGAAATAAAAGCTGATCTGCCTAAAGATATAAGGCTGGAGATCTCATTTGATCAAACCGATAACATACGTAAATCTATCAGCGAAGTAAAAGAAACCCTTTTGGTTGCATTCATACTGGTAGTGATGATCGTTTATTTATTTTTCCGCGACTGGCTGATCGCATTAAGGCCACTGATCGATATTCCGGTTTCATTGATAGGCGCATTTTTTATCATGTATCTCTGCGGGTTTACAATAAATGTACTAACCCTCCTGGCCATTGTACTTGCTACCGGGCTTGTGGTGGATGACGGCATTGTGGTAACGGAAAATATTTATAAAAAAATGGAACAGGGAATGAACAAATGGCAGGCGGCAAGAGACGGCTCACGTGAAATTTATTTTGCTGTCATCGCCACTTCCATTACACTAGCTGTGGTTTTTCTTCCAATTATTTTCTTAGAAGGATTTGTTGGCCGGTTGTTCCGTGAATTTGGAATTGTTGTTGCAGGCGCCGTTTTAATTTCTGCATTTGTATCGCTTACACTAACGCCTGTACTAAATGTAAAATTAGCAGGAAAGAAATTCAAACATTCGCGTTTCTATTCTTTTACTGAACCCTTTTTCAGGGGAATGGAAAATGGATACAGGGCTGCATTGAATGGCTTTATGAAATTCCGCTGGCTTGCGATTCCAATCGTACTTGCCTGTATAGCTATCATATTTTTTATCGGCAAGACATTGCAAAGCGAGCTTGCTCCAATGGAAGATAAAAGTGCTTTTCGTCTTTCCGTAACGGCGCCCGAGGGAACCTCGTATGACGCCATGGATAAATACATGGACAAACTCACAGGATTTTTAAACGACTCGGTTCCGGAAAAAAAATACATGGTCAGTATGACGGCTCCCGGTTTTACGGGTTCGGGTTCTGCAAATTCAGGTTTTGTAAGGGTTGTACTGGTAAGCCCCAATAAAAGGGAAAGAAGCCAAAAGGATATTGTGAACTGGGTAAATAAAAAATCTCCCCGCTTTAATGAAGGACGTGTTTTTTCTATACAGGAACAAACCATCCAGGTAAACCGCCGCGGCGGCCAACCGGTACAGTTTGTAATTCAAAATGTGAATTCAGATAAACTAAAAGCAGTACTTCCAAAAATTCTGGATGCTGCTGGGAAAAGTACTGTATTGATTGGCGTTGATGCAGACCTCAAATTTAACAAGCCTGAGATCAGGATCAGTATAGACAGGCTTAAAGCCAGTGAACTTAGCGTAAGCATCCAGGACATCTCCCAAACATTGCAACTGGCTCTTAGTAACCAGCGCATGGGTTATTTCACAAAAGACGGAAAACAATATTCTGTAATAGGCCAGGTAGAAAGGATCAACCGCGATGATCCCGCCGACCTGGAGAACATTTATGTAAACAATAACAAAGGCAATCCAATCGCATTGGTAAATCTGTTGAATATCAGTGAAGATGTTACACCTCCTACGCTGTACCATTATAACAGGTACCGGTCTGCCACCATTTCTGCAGGGCTTGCAGAAGGTAAAACAATTGGTGATGGCATCAAAGAGATTCAATCAATTGCCGACAGCATACTGGATGAAAGTTTCAGAACATCACTCGCCGGTTCATCCAGGGATTATGCAGAAAGTTCAGGCAATACATACTTTGCTTTTTTCCTGGCGCTGGGTTTGATCTTCCTCGTACTTGCAGCACAGTTTGAGAGTTTCATAGATCCGCTTACGATCATGATAACGGTACCGCTTGCACTGGCAGGAGCCGTATTATCACTTTGGTTATTCAATCAAACGATCAATATATTTTCCCAGATTGGAATGATCATGCTCATAGGCCTGGTTACAAAGAACGGGATCCTGATCGTGGAATTTGCCAATCAAAAACAACTCAAGGGTGATAAAAAAATTCCTGCCGTGATAGAATCTGCGGTTGCACGTTTCAGGCCTATTTTGATGACAAGCCTTGCAATGTCACTGGGTGCTTTGCCACTGGCCCTTTCATTGGGCGATGCTGCCACCAGCAGGATGCCTTTGGGAATAGTGATTGTGGGCGGGGTTATGTTTTCTTTGCTTTTAACCCTGTTTGTGATACCGGCAATATATTCATACTTATCAACCAGAAAAAGAAAAAGTGCTTTGGATGATTTACAGGACCAGGGAACGGATCAAACATCACTTACAGTTTAAATAATTTTATTAAATGCTGAACCGTTTTAAATTTTATTGTTTATTCTTTGCGATGATCATTGTTTCTGCAGCACAGGCACAACAATTGCTTACGCTGGAAGAGGCCATTGCCGCTGCATTGAAAAACAATTATGACATTCAATTACTCAGAAATGATTCAACCTTATTTGCATTGAATAAGAGTTATGCCAATGC
>JAYSWW010000508.1:0-2526 GCA_043717805.1 Ferruginibacter sp. | reverse complement strand
CTTCGGCGGCCATTGTCGTAATGAAATTTTGCAGCAAGGGCATTTGCCAGCCCATGAATATTGGCATAGCCGTATTTTGCTGCCGATTCAATTGCGGCATAATAATAATTCTGAGCTTTATCATGATCCCCGGCCATTCTGCTCATTTCTGCTTCCAGTAATTGATATTTGTGAATAAAATTATGTGGACTGCCTTTGGAATAACCATTGAATTGTTTTCTTATTTTATTCAATGTGATCTTCCATTTTAACCTTTGAATCCCTGCAGATTCTTTGTAAAGTGCACAAATGATCAAAGCCTTATAGAAAAAATGTTCTGCTGTATGCAACATTCCGGGAGAATCCTTTAAATATTTGTCGGAGATCAAAGAAAAATCATAAGCCTGCTGATATTCACCCCATAAATAAAGGGTTTGCATTTTATTGATGAAATAGTAATGAGCAAAATGTCTTGAACTGAATTGTTCCAATGATTTTTGAAAATCAGATTCAATAAAGTCAGTACTATTGAATGAAACGGCAGATGTTGTTTCACCACGGAGATTTAATATGGATTGCCTTACCGAACTGATCGTAAGAATGGCTTCTTCATTTTTTATTCGCTTTAAGAATTCAAGGTAACGGTTGGAAGTACTGATGATCTCATCGAAATTTACACCCCGCATATAGTAACTCTGAATGGTGGCACAACAGGAACAGCTGGTATGAAAAAAATCACCAACTTCAAGCCCGGCTTCATAAGCGATCTGCCAGTATTTTTCCATTTCCAATGCTGAGCGCCTCCATGGTACTGCAAAATAACCGACCACAAAATGTGTTTCGGCTTTATAAAAATGGCTCTTGTATTTTTCAACCAGGTCAAGTGTAAGCTGGCCCATTTCAAAGCCTGATTGCTTCCGGTTTAAAATGGATCCGAAAAATATCGGCCCGAATGCGAGGTAGCCGATAAAACCACCATCTGTATTTCCATGTTTCAAACAAATGTTTACCATTCGTGCACAAACTGCAATGCATAATTCTGGTTTTATCTGGTAAGCGGCACGACCAAAAGTAGCCATTAGCTGGATCGCCATCCGGAGATTTTCATCGGTCATCTCCCTCATATTAATAATATCAGAGATCTTTTTATTACCCCTTAAAAACCGGTAGGCAACCAATTCTTTCAACAATCCCGGCGGGAAAAATTTTGAAGGCAGATCCACGCCAAGTGGTTTAACAGCTTTGCGGCCCGTTTGATATGCCTCATTGAATTTCCGAAGGTTGTTATAATAATAGATCTTCCGCTGATAGACCCTTGCCTTGTTCAATATGCCTTCTGCATGGTTGATGGCCTGATCATAATACCCTTCTGCAACATCATTGTTCCCATTCAGGTGTTCACATTCTGCCCGCTGTAATAGCAAATCGCGTGTTACAGTTGTATGGTATTCGTTCGAAGAAGGCATGCGATCCATCGCTTTGATGATGAATTTCAAAGCCGGTTCATAAGCCGTTGCATTTTTTGCCCGGATGCTGGCTGCCAGGTTTATATCAACAATTTTTTGAATTTCTGAAGGCTCACTGATAAGCTTATCCGCAAAATTCAGGTGGTCTGCTATATCATATATTTTTTCTTCGGATTCGGATATTTGCCTATCCTCCAATAATATCCTTCCTGCTTTCAGCCTTATCAATTGCTTTTCATCGTCCTCCAGTAAATCATATGCTGCCTGTTGCACCCTGTCGTGCAAAAATTTAAAATCTTCTGTTTCTCCCAGGCTCGTGGAATAAAGCGGTATAAGCAGGCCCTTCTGTACAGCTAAAGAAACCTGTTCGCTGGTTGTATCTATATTCTGTCCGCTTACCCTGTTCAGCAGTTGTACACAGAATTGGTTGCCGATACAGGAAGCTATCTTTAACAGGTATTGAACAGGATGTGGAAGCTTTTTGATCTGTTCGTTCATCAGGTCCAGCACATTATCACTGATTGCTGCATCACGGGCTTTTTCAAGGTCATATTTCCAGCAATGATTCTCCGGATCAAAATAAATGGCTCCACTTTCAGACAATGCAAGCAGGCATTGACGTGTGAAGAATGGATTGCCGTTTGTTTTCCAGTAAACCAGTTCCGACAGGTCGTTGCATTTTTCCGGTTTTGTAACCAGCACATCCGCAACCATACTGTTTAAAGTAACGTTCTCGAATGGTTGCAAATTGATCTCTTTGAAATTCACTCCCTGCTGATGAAAACGGTTTAACATCAACATCAGCGGATGAGCGTTGGTTACTTCATTATCCCGGTAGGCGCCTATCAACATGAAATAATCCAGTTCTTCCAGTGTAAGTTTTGTTTCAATCCACTGCCTGGTAGCTGAATCTATCCATTGCAGGTCGTCCAGGAATATACACAACGGGTGTTCGCGTTTTGCAAATACATTTACAAAGCGATTGATGATACCGTTGAAGCGGTTATTTGCTTCTGTTGGCGGAAGTTCGGGTACAGGTTGTTGTGGGCCAATGAGCAGTTCAACTTCGGGGATCACGTCT
>JAYSWW010000507.1:0-2529 GCA_043717805.1 Ferruginibacter sp. | reverse complement strand
CAACTAAATAAAAATACTCCATGCTTAGCAATAATGATATTTTAAAAAAATTACGTGTTGCATTGTCATTGCGCAACGATGATATCATTGAAATATTAAAATTGGTTGATTTTGAGATCAGCAAAGGAGCACTGGGCGATCTATTCCGGAATGAAGACCATCCCGGTTATGTAGAAGCAGGAGACCAGATACTCCGCAATTTTTTAAACGGTCTTATCATTTATAAGCGTGGGAAATTACCTGATCCGATCAAAAATCCGGATGATCCGGCCGGTAATGAAAAACCTAAGAAATAAATGCCGGTATCGATAAAATTACCCGCCTTTTATTTTTTTGGTGGCAGGTCAAAAGCAACTGCATTGTGTTCAAAGTGCCCGTTGTGAGAGCCGTCACAAAAGGGTTTGTTTTTGGAAAGCCCGCAACGGCAAATGCTGATACTTTCTCTTCCGCCCAAATGATAAATGTTGCCATTCCGGTCTCTGATTTCAAATTCGCCTTCTATTTTTATTGAGCCATTGCTGTTGACAGTTATTTTTGTTTTTGACATTTACCTGGTTTATTAATTTATTTTTAATGATTGTTTAATTCTTCTGCAAACGGATGAATGAGTTTACTCATGCATTACAAGTATAGGCACTTTGCTGTGATATGTCAAAGCTTTGGTCCGGCTTCCTTTTAAAAGATTTTCCAGGAATGAACGATTTTTCTGGATCACTATGATCAGGTCAATATTCATTTCTCCTGCAAACAGGTTCAGCGCTTCATCAATATCAAATAATCGCATGAAATAAAATTCCGGGTTATAATCTGCAAACATTTTCTTCAGTTGCTGTTTTTCGGATTCATAATTTTCTGTCAGGGAGATGAAATGATCTTTGTCAACATTTACAACGTGTAATTTCGGCTTAAAAACATCCAGGAAGTCTTTAATAGGAACCGAAGGGGTTGTATTGAGAGTATTCTTAAAATCCGATGTTAGCATAACCTGCCTGATATTACTGGAAGTAGCCTGTTCCGGAACGATCAGTACCGGGCAAACTTTTCTTTCAGCCATTTTCAAGGTGTTGCTTCCGAAAAAAACCTGGGCAATGGCAGACCTGCCGGTTATTCCCATAATGACCAGGTCTGCCTTTCGATGCCTGGCAGCTCTTTCCAGTCCTGCTACAAAATCTTCTTCCTGGTGGGCAAGTGTTTCGATCTTTACAACGTGATCCTGCATTAATTTCTTTTTCAGGTCATTCAGATCCGTTTCTGCTTTAACTGCTTCTGAATCCTTCTGATAACTATGGTATAGTATGATTGTTACACCATAATGGCCCATTAATAATTGTGCAGCATAATTTGCAGCATGTAATGAGGTCTTTGAAAAATCTACGGGAACGATAACTGTATTCATTAATAATATTTAAATGAAATGTTACTGCTTATTTGGGTTACAGTAATTACACAAGTTAACTTTTTTCGGCTTAATTTTTAATACCTGGTAAAGAAAAATTCAAAAAACTTTTTAATCATTTAACATATAAAACTGATCATAAAAAATTGCCTGCTGTATCTTCACAAAAAAGTTATATTCAGATGAAATCAAGGAATAAAATAATTTTTGCTGTTGCTGCAATTGCTGTTTCAGGTTTGCTGATTTATGCTGCAAAAAGGCAAAAAAAGACTCAGCAAATGCTGGCAGAAATATCAGATCAGGGTTATGAAACCGCTCCCGATGTTATCTTTCCGGGCAAAGTAAAAAGATACAGCAAACTGAAATATGGACCGGTTTTACCCGTTTAGTGTTGCTGTTCAGCAAAAAATATTTTGAATTCTTTTCAATGAAATTCAACAGGTCTGAAACTTCATACTTTTCAATAACAAGTGCTGGAATATGGAACAACATCATAAGGATCCTTTACATGGTATAACACTGGAAGCAATTCTTACCAAACTTGTTGAACTTTATGGTTGGGAAGAACTGGGGCACCGAATCAGGATCAATTGTTTTTTAAATGATCCCGGGATAAAATCAAGCCTTGTATTTCTTCGTAAAACTGGCTGGGCA
This sequence comes from Ferruginibacter sp., assembly GCA_043717805.1. Taxonomy (GTDB): domain Bacteria; phylum Bacteroidota; class Bacteroidia; order Chitinophagales; family Chitinophagaceae; genus Ferruginibacter. The sequence goes on along the minus strand of JAYSWW010000507.1, from coordinate 479 downwards.
AGAAAGAAAGTAGAAGATCTTTACATAAGAAGCATAGCTAAATTTAAGTGAATGGCCTCAAACGAACAGGTAATTGAAGAAACAAAGAAATGGATAGAAGATGTGGTTGTTGGTTGTAATTTTTGTCCATTCGCCGGCAAAGAATTGAAACAAAACAGCATCCGTTATGTTGTTGAAACTTCATCAGACAATGAAACCTGTTTGCAGGTTTTCATAAAAGAATGTGTAAATCTGGATAATAACCCCTCAACTGAAACAACATTGATCATTTTCCCATCAGCATTTCAGCAATTTGATGAATACCTTGACCTGGTTGAAATGGCTGAATCGTTGTTGGTAAAAGAAGACTACGAAGGCATTTACCAGGTTGCCAGTTTTCATCCACAATATATGTTTGCCGATGCCCCGCCAAATGATGCGGCCAATTATAGTAACAGATCTATATACCCAATGCTGCATCTTTTAAGGGAAGAAAGCAT
>JAYSWW010000506.1:0-2530 GCA_043717805.1 Ferruginibacter sp. | reverse complement strand
TTGCTGTTCGTTGCCTTGCAAATGCCAACACAACCGGCTTAACCGGTACAGGTTTTACCAAAGAAGTAGTTGATGCGAGCTGGGACTTAAGTGAAACCCTTGCAGGAGGCAGTAACCTCTCATTAACTGCAAATTGGGATGCAACCGATGAATTACCGGGCTTTAACCGTAACAAAGCTGGAATCTCCTATTATATGACTACCCCTGCAGCCAGTGTTGGCTGGGATTTGTTAAACAGCCAGACATCTATCGCTACAGGAACTAACCCTTACAGCTATGTAAGGAATGGTATTACAACATTGGGGGCATTTGCCATAGGAACAAGACCTGTCTTATCCCCTTTATTGGTTTCACCGAAAGTATTTTTACAGGGCAATTACAGTACAGGTACAGGTTTTATGACAGATAATTTAAGGACGTTGAACCTGATTCCAACAACTGAACCATACACTGGTGCTACCGGTTTTATCCATACGGGCAGTGGTAGCGGAGAAACTTCAACTTCAGCAATTGTGGGATCTGGTGCACCGGCCGGCAATGATGCGATTGTTGACTGGGTTTTTGTTCAACTGCATGATGGATCTTCCGGAACAGTGTTAAGCACCAGGGCTGCATTGTTGCAAAGAGACGGCGATGTGGTAGAAACCGATGGCGTTTCATCTGTGAATATGGCTGGTAACATCTCTGGTAATTATTATATTTCCATTCGTCATAGAAATCACCTGGGGGTCAGATCGCTTAATAACCTGGCGCTGGCAAAAACAACAACAACCAATTTTAATTTTACCACTGCTCAAACACAAGCTTTCCCGGGTGCTGTTACAAACAATCCAATGGCAACTTTGAATACGAATATATATGGAATGTGGGGCGGAGATGCTAACAGCAATAAAAATACTAAATATTCCGGGCCATCCAATGATGAGAATTTTTTAATCAATACCACTTTAGGTGGAAACAAAGGTTTAATAGTTAATGGGTATAACAATGCTGATCTGAACCTAAATGGCCAGGTGAAATATTCCGGCCCGGGTAACGATGAAAGTGTTTTGTTAAATACAATATTGACCGGACTTAAATCTTTAATTCTTAATCAACCAATATTTTAATTTTTTTAAAAGTATATTATGAAAAAAATTTTTATTTCAACCTGTCTGATTTTTTCTCTGCTTCCGATTTCTGTTTTTTCACAAACTGTAAAAGGAACTGTAGCTGACAAAGGAGGTAATAAAATTGGAATTTACGGGCAACCAAGTGCATCTTTAACGAATGTCTTGTTTCGCAACATCAATGTCACTTTCAGTATTGCTGACCAGGGAGCGGGTAACCCTACAAATGCACAGATCACTTTAGCATCAGGAATTCCAAATCTTGATCTGGTTCCTGTTAGTACTTTTGGCGGAAATCCGTATGTATTCGGTGGAAGGGCATATTATTCTTATATTATGTCTGATAATGGATTAACCACTACTTCCACATGGCCGGCAGGTACAAAGGCAAACCTAATAGCTGATTTTACATTCCCCGGCAATTCATATTTCCCAACATTAAGACTGGATGACGTTTCCAGCTCAGGCGGACCTAACGGTCAGATGTATTGGTATGTTGAGGTAATTGGCACCGGAGATGTTACAGATTACAACACAATGTTTTTCGGTACTGTTTTGTTGCCTCCTACAAACAATTCCGGAGCTTCTCCGTCATTTGTTCCTTTACAACCGATAACAGTTATACCTGTAAAATTTATCAGCTTTACGGCAACCAAATCTAATAACGATGCTTTATTGAATTGGGAGGTTGCCAATGAAGATGCCAATACCGACAGGTATGAATTAGAAAGAAGTTTTAATGCAACCGAGTTTGTGAAATTTGCAACCGTTCTCAAAAATAACGGCAATGCTTCCTCTAAATCTTATTCTTCTACAGATGCAGATGTTGCAGGAAAAGTTCCGTCTAACAGTGGTATTGTTTATTATCGCGTTAAACAGGTTGATAAAGATGGGAGGTTTGTATATACTGAAACCAGGAACATTAAATTTATTGGCGTAAAAGGATTTACTGCAAATGTCTTCCCAAATCCTGTAAAGGATGTAACAAACATCAATATTGACCTAGCCACTGCGGGTGATATTCAAATCATTATTTCTGATGCTTCTGGTAAAGAGGTGAAGAAGATCAATATGAATGGTGCTGTTGGTGGAAATACTAAAAGTATAAATATGAATTCATTTGCTGCGGGCACTTACCAGTTTTATATCAATTCTGGCAATGAAAACAAAGTGATCTCAGTAGTTAAAAGCAAATAAATATCTAATAATTTATAGCAACCAAAAAGCCCTGACAAATGTTGGCGGGGCTTTTTACAATAAAAAAAGTGAGCGGATAAACGCTCACTCTGTATTTCTGGTTTAGTAAATATTTAAGCTCCCAGGTAGCCTCTCAGCAATTTACACCGGGAAGTAGTCCTTAATTTGGTAATGGCCTTGTCTTTAATTTGCCTTACCCTTTCCCTTGTCAGGCTGAATCTTTC
>JAYSWW010000505.1:0-6455 GCA_043717805.1 Ferruginibacter sp. | reverse complement strand
GTTTACCAATGTAGCATTCAATGCACGATTGATCTTGAGTTTTAACCCTGATTCAGAACCACTTGGAATGGTTAGCGGATATACTATTCCGGCGTCTTTGATTGTATTATTCGGGCCTAATACAAAACGGATCTCTTTTACAACCTGAGAAGGGAAAACACCCGTAGCCAATAAAGTATCTACTCCATTCTGGTAAGCCAGTAAATTATAAATTCCCGGGATTGTTGTTAAAGTAATCCAACCGTCATTGCTCAATGAATCATCTGAGAACTTTACCTTTACTTCTCTAATATCAATATTCACTTCTTCAAATGCAGTGGGCGCATCAGTAAGGTGCACATTGAGTGTGCTGTTAGCAGATTCATTGTCATTCTTGCTACAAGATAGCAAAGCCACAGTTAATGAAAACACTGCGGTTGTAAAAATTAAAATCTTCTTTTTCATGTATGATTTTTTTGTTCTTCAATAACTTATAAAATATCATGCCAACCATTGAAAAAGTGAAAAACATTTAACATATGCAGCATATTTAAATTCAAAAAAAAGCCCTGCAAACGCAGAGCTTTCTAAATTAAATATGCTTAAATTCTTATTACTGATTTTCTTTTTCTTCCTGCCACTTATTTCTTCCCCATCCCTGGATTACATGTTTTTCACTGTGATAAGATGAACGAACCAAGGGGCCGCTTTCAACATAATCCAGGCCAAGCTGGTAACCGATCTCACGATATTCGGCAAATTCATCTGGATGAATGAACCTGGCAACCGGCAGGTGATTTTTTGTTGGCTGCAAGTATTGCCCGATTGTAACTACATCAACCCCGCTGTTGTTAAGATCTTTCAATGTTTGAATGACTTCTTCTTTTGCTTCACCAAGGCCAAGCATGATGCCGCTTTTCGTGCGCATTCCACCTTTCTTTAATATTTTTAAAGTTTCCATGCTTTGCCAGTACTTTGCCTGTATACGTACCTGCCTGGTAAGCCGTTCGGAAGTTTCAATATTATGGCTTACCACTTCCGGTGCAGCATCAATGATGCGTTGAATATTTTCTTTCTCCGCCCTGAAATCCGGGATCAATGTTTCCAATGTTGTGTTGGGGTTCAAAGTTTTTACCGCTTTGATGGTATTGTACCAGATAATACTGCCGCCGTCTTTTAATTCATCCCTGTCAACGGATGTGATCACTGCATGCTTTACTTTCATCAAATGAATTGCTTCGGCAACTCTTTGTGGCTCATCCCAATCAACCGCATCTGGCTTACCTGTTGCAACAGCACAAAATCCACAACTTCTTGTACAGATGTTTCCAAGTATCATAAAGGTGGCCGTGCCGGCTCCCCAGCATTCACCCATATTCGGACAATTGCCACTTTCACAGATCGTGTGTAATTTATGCTGATCAACCAGGTTTCTTACATGCCTGTATTCTTCCCCAATGGGGAGTTTAACACGAAGCCAGTCTGGTTTTTTCTGCCTGGGTTCAATCGCTCCTGTTTCACATGCCATGATTAAAATATGTTTGAGTTGCAAAGATAAGGAGATGCCGGATAACGGATGACAGATGCAGGATGCCGGAAGATACAGCTTAATGATTTAAAAAAATATTGATCGTTCGGGTTACATTTAACTTGTACCTGTTATCTATTTCCTTCTTCCAAACATGATGGATACATAAGCCGAGAAGAAAAATTGTTTTTGTTTTAAATAAACGATCTGTGGGATCTTTTTTGTGTAGAATTCGGCAGCGAGACCAACTTCAACAGCAGAAACCATTTCATTGTATTTGCCGTAATCAAAACGAAGGGCTGGTTTAACGTAGAGGCCCGGCGTTACTTTCATGTATTTCCAACCGGTTCCAAAACCCGGGCCGCCGATATGCGTTGCCGGTTCTAAAAAATAATCTGTACTATCAGCAGAATTGTATTGAACAAATACGCGTTCACCATTTTTTTCCACTTCAACCATATACGGGCGCAGCAAACCAATGATAAATCCACCTCCTACATTTCCTGTTATACTCACTCCATTTTTATTTCCCTTGTTTCCAAAAAGGAATTGTTTCTGAACGCCCAGTTTAACAGGGTAAAAGAAATTTATTTTTCCAAAAATTTCGGGTGAAGTATTTGAATAAATTTGTTGCTTGTGATCTTTTGGATGTTTGCGTTCAGCTATATCCAATTGAAACAGCAGCGCACTTTTTACCGATCTGCCCCTGCCGATCTCGAGGAAACCACCGTAACCATCCGTGGTAAGTTTTATTCCAAAAGCTGTATGTTTTTTATATTTGATCACGCCTTCTTCTTCCTGCTTTACGATCTCATTGATACGCTGACGGCGAATTTCTTTCTTTGATGACTTCCTGGTTTCTTGTGCCATAACCGGTAAAACCATGATAACAGTTATGACTATTAATAATATTTTCTTCATGTATACTATTTACTTGAGTAAATTTATGTAAAAATACTGTGTTGTCATTCAAGTTAGATTCAAAACCGGAAAGAACTGCTGCACAGGTTGTATTTAATCTTAAAATTAATTAATATGACTGCATCCATCATTTATAAAGGTGATCTCCGCTGCGAATGTACACACCTGCAAAGCGGAACGGTCATTGAAACCGATGCGCCTACCGATAACCGTGGCAAGGGCGAACGATTCAGTCCAACTGATACTGTTTGTGTAGCATTGGGTACCTGTATCATTACCAGCATCGGCATAAGGGCAAATGACATGCAGCTTGATTTATCAGGTGCTTCTATAAACGTAATTAAGCACATGTTAAGCAATCCAAGGCGAATAGGAAAAATAGATGTTAAAATACAATTTCCGGGGAAATTAAACCTGCCTGAAAAGGATAAGATAATTCTTCAAAAAATAGGCGATAACTGCCCGGTAATGAAAAGCCTGCACCCGGATATTGAAGTATTATTGGAATACAATTGGTGATTGTTTCACGAATGAAACATTTATCTCAAATACATAACCGGTCAATATTGCTTTAAATCCTAAGTCTCCTTCAAGATCTTATTTCCTATTGCACATTGCAAACATTGCTTTTGATCGCAATATTCTTTTTTCAATTGAATCAATGCCTGTGAATCATAAGCATTTTTGTTTACCAATCCCAGCATTTCAAATCCTTTTGTAATGCTGTTCTTTTCTGCAGATGCCTGTCCCATCCATTTCAGCGCTTTGATCTTATACATTTCAATGTTATTGAAATATCCATAGGCATACAAAACCGGAACAACTGTATTGATCATGATATTCCTGATCATTTGTTTGCCGGTAGTTTTCTTTTTAAAAGTGGCAGCTTCATCAAAAACATAATGGTAATGCCAGTAATCATTTGCAGTTACTGAAAATAACTCTTCAACATTTTTGAAATGGGTTATTTCTTTAACAGATGAAAACAGGTGCCTGCTTTGATGTACCAGGGCGGCAAGTTGCGACAACCGGATGGTTGGAAAATTAGCCGGCCGCATTCTTAGAAAATAAATGGGTGCATGAATTTTTTCCAGTTTGTATTTCATTTGCAGGAAACGATGTTCTTTTTGCAACATCTGCGGGTAATCATCTTTAAAAACTCTATCCAGTAAACCCGCCTGCCCCTGCAACAGTGCTTCCAACTGGTGAATCTGATGTTTGTGTTTTGCAAGTACATTAAACGGGATACTTGAAGCCATTTTTTCAAAAGCTTCGCTGTTGATAATTGAACCAAAATTCCTTGAAAGCATCCGCCAGAATACTTCTTCCCAGTGCTGGTTATTTTGTTTCAAAAGAGATTCAATATGAACAGATCTGTTCTGCAGCCGCTCAATCATCAATCTTTCTTTCCATGAAATCATTGTCAATGTACTTACCCTGTTTATGAGGTTTTGACAGGGAATGAAATGGGTTTCCTGCATCAGTTCATTGTATTTTTTCAGCAATAACTTTGGTATTCTGTTTTTTAATTCCAGTGTTGGAAATGGCAGTATCAGCTCAATATCAGCATTCCAGACAACATGCAGAATTACATTGCTGTAATTTTTATCATTGCTGTGGTTGTGTAACTTCCAGTCGGAAGTATTGATATGGAGTTCGATGCTGCCCGCCCACAAAGTATTATCAATTTTTATTTTGGCATTTATAAAATCGGGACCCTGGTTTGTATTGTGGGTTCCGGGCTTTATTACCTGTAAATCCTTTCCCTCCGTAGTTTGTAACAAACCTGCATTAAAATATTGAAATTGCCAGATGTATTGCAAAAGTTGCTCGTTCATGGGGTATGTTTTTTATTATTTTGGTCATTCAAAATAATAAAACCCCTGAAAGCATGAAAGAGAAAATCAACAGAAAATAAACGTATTTTTCACTTGAAAAACGGTGAAAATAAATAGTATTGTAAAAAATATTACAGCAAATTCAACTGTTGTATGACCCTGCTGACGGGAAGCCCCATTACATTGTAAAAATCGCCCTCGATGGATTTTATGCCTGTTACTCCGATCCATTCCTGTATAGCATAAGCTCCTGCTTTATCGTAAGGTTTGTAGTGATCTACATAATATGTGATCTGGCCGGAACTGAGTTTATGGAAAGTAACTGAAGTTGTATCAGCAAAAGCAATTTCGTCATTACCGGAAAGTATAACCACTCCCGTTATTACCATGTGTTTTTTACCTGAAAGTTTTTCCAGTATTTGAATGGCATCTTCACGGCCTGTTGGTTTTCCGATGATGAGATCATCACATACCACGATGGTATCTGCTGCAAGAACAGGAATTGACCGGTCTGTTTTATCAATTACTGCAAGCGCTTTATTCCTTGCAATGTGTATGGCGGCGGCTTCAAACCCTAAACCGGCCGGAAAAGATTCATCTGTCTCGCTAACGATGATATTACAATCTATTTCGGCCCATTCAAGTAATTGTTTACGCCGTGGCGACTGAGAAGCCAGTATGATCTTCTGTTTAAACATCAAATGGTGAATTTAAAGAACAGCATTGATAAGATACCGGTCAGCATAACCAATTTGATCAGGCTGCTTAGCCTGTGATATGCTGAGGGGATATTTGCTTTATAAAGATCTTTCAAAATTAAAACAAGTGGCAGAATGATCAGTAAAATTGAATAAACAGCGCTGAACCACCAACCGGATTGCCAGGCATATAATTGAACAATGGCAAGCAATGCAATGCAAACAACGATCCATACTGCTAAAAAAACTTTTGTAGCAGGAACTCCCCAGGTAATGGGCATTGTTTTACAATCATACCTGGCATCCCCGATCATATCTTCGAGGTCTTTTACAACTTCCCTGATGAGCGAAACAACGAATGCAAATCCTGCATACAGAATTGTGAATTTATACAGCCTTCTTATATCTACAGCCCCATTCCAGCCATCATAATGTACAATGCCTGCTCCTGCAAAAAAATACACCACCATGATAACCCAAGCGGTTAATGCAGCAATGATAATATTACCTGATAATAATTTTTTCTTAAAAGTAGTTGAGTAAAACCATAACAGCACAACACAAAAAATATTTGCAATGGAAATGATCCACTTTCCCGTTTTATAACTGATGAATAAACTGAGCAGCATTCCCAAAAATGAAAGAGCCAGGTGCCATACTATTGCCCAGCGCCGCTTAACAGTTCTGTCAACTACTACTTTTTCGGGTTTGTTTACGGCATCAATATGCCTGTCGAAATAATCATTGATGATATAGCCTGCTGCAGCGATCATCAGGGAAGCTGTGATTAATAAATAAAACAACAAATGCTGTGAAGAAAAATCAGGTGTGGTTGTATTTTTATCAAGCCTGAGGTAATTTACAACCGAAAAATAAAACAACCATTGGGTAATTGCAATGAATAAAAGATTTGGCCAGCGAATGAGTCGTAAAAATGCAGCTAATAATTTCATGAATGGTTTTATGGACGCTGTTTTTATCTATGGGATTTTCCAGTAAGTTATTTTTTTATTTAGAAGCTACTGAGCTGTCAATATCCCAATGTCCGTTGAGTTTCAAAACTTTCTCAATAACATCTCTTACACATCCACATCCTCCATTAAAAGGTGATAGATAGTGAGAGACTTTTTTTATTTCAGGAACTGCATCAGCCGGGCAACAAGGCAAACCGGCCAGTTGCATAGGTACCAGGTCGGGAATGTCATCACCCATATACAGGAGTTGTTCCCATTTTAAACTGTATTTTGATGTGTATTCAATGAGCACTGATCTTTTATCAGAAACATTCATAAAGACTTCCACTACGCCCAGTCTTTGCAGGCGTAATTTAACGGCCTCGGAACTTCCGCCAGAGATCACCAGGATATGATATCCTTTCTTTATGGCAAGTTGCAATGCATAACCGTCTTTGATATTCATTTGTCTTGCCATCTGGCCATCATCCAGTAATAACAGGCTCCCGTTTGTCAGAACGCCATCAACATCCAGCAC
>JAYSWW010000504.1:0-2532 GCA_043717805.1 Ferruginibacter sp. | reverse complement strand
ACCCCGCATGCCCTGATCATACTGAAAAATATAAATTGTTTGAATTATTAGGTGGACAGGTTGCAACCGGTATCACACTTACAGAATCATTGGCTATGTATCCTGCATCTTCAGTATGTGGCTGGTATTTTGCAAACCCGGAAAGCAAATATTTTGGCGTAGGTAAAATTGAAAACGATCAATTAAAGGATTATACGAACAGGAAAGGAATGTCAATCGATGATATGACCAGGTGGTTAAGGCCAATTCTGGAATGACCTTCCCTTCTTAAAAATAAGCCACTGAAACAATAATTTACTGCAGGGAATTGAAATAACTGAACAGGAAATATTCTAATTTTATTTGGAATATTTTACAAAGATTGTCTCCCCTTTTTTGTAACTATGCACAGCCTGTTCTCAATTCATCAACCCATAATTTATTATGCGCATCATCTCTTACAACGTAAACGGCATTCGTGCTGCCATCAAAAAAGGTTTTATTGACTGGCTTAAAACAAACCCGGCAGATATTATTTGCCTCCAGGAAACAAAAGCAATGGATTCAGATATTGATGTAAAGCAACTGGAAGCACTTGGTTTTCATCACCACTGGTACAGTGCACAAAAAAAAGGATACAGCGGTGTAGCGGTATTTTCAAAGATCAAACCTGATAAAGTATTGCTGGGAAATGGCCATAAAGAAAGTGATGATGAGGGCAGGGTTATACAACTTGATTTTGCTGACGTACGGCTTATCAATGCATATTTCCCGTCGGGAACCAGTGGCGATGAAAGGCAACAGTATAAATACAACTGGCTTGATGAGTTTCTCGCCTACCTGAATAAACTAAAAAAGAAAAATCCAAAGATCGTTCTGTGTGGTGATTATAATATTGCCCATATGGAAATTGATATACATGATCCCAAAGGCAATAAGAACAACAGTGGTTTTTTACCCCCGGAACGTGAATGGATGACGGAATTCTTAGCCAGCGGATGGGTTGATACTTTCCGGGAGATCCATCCGGAACCTCACCGGTACAGCTGGTGGAGCCAACGTTTCCCGAGTGTACGGCTAAACAACAAAGGATGGCGGATTGATTATATTACTGTTACTGCAGCATTGAAGAAAAATATAAAAGATGCTGATATTTTTGCCGATGTAAAACACAGTGATCATTGCCCTGTTTATCTAGAACTGAAAGATTAAAAATTTATGATAGTTTACAATGTTACTGTTAAAGTAGAAGCCGGAATTGCAAATGAATGGCTGGAATGGTTGCAAAATGAACATATTTCTGAAGTGATCGGAACAGGATGCTTTACCAAAGCCTCCATTTTGAAATTACTGGAAGTTGATGAAACAGAAGGCCCTACGTTTGCCATCCAGTATTTTGCTGAAAGCAAGGCAATATATAACCAGTATATGGAAAAACATGCCGGCATCCTTCGTCAAAAAAGTTATGAAAAATGGGGAAATAAGTTCATCGCTTTCAGATCTGTTATGCAAGTTATTAACTAATTGTGCAAAACAAATAATTTCAATTAAAATTAAATCATTTATCGCCTGTAAGCCCTGCAAACACAGGGGTTCCGAAACTAAATCAATGAAATGCAGTACAGTAAAGGCTTTCGGCCGATTCAACAAAAGAACCTTTTTGTTTTTTTTCTTTCATTTTTGTGGAAAAGCTTGCGGATTGCGGATTGCAGCCATTTTATAATCTTTAGATTTTGTAAAAAAATTTTTTGTTGCAATGAAAAACCTTCTATATTTGTTTCTCTTAAAATTTCAAAAACCTAATTATGAACAAAGCTGAATTAATTGCAAAAATTGCTGATGACGCAGGCATCACAAAAACACAAGCAAATGCTACTTTAGATTCTTTTATTGAAGCAGTAACTAAAACTTTAAAAAGTGGTAACAAAGTAACGTTGGTTGGCTTTGGCACTTTTTCTGTTTCTAAGAGAGCTGCCCGCAACGGCCGTAATCCTCAAACAGGCGCTGTTATTAAAATTAAAGCAAAGAAAGTTGCTAAATTTAAAGCAGGCAAAGAATTATCTGGCAAAATCTAAGGTGCCCGAAAAAATTAAAAAAGCAAGTCACAACTGTGCCTTGCTTTTTTTGTTATAATTTTGATCAAACAAAAAATAAAATACCAATTATGGGACGTGGAGATATTAAATCAAAAAAAGGAAAAATTTTTGCAGGAAGTTTTGGAAAATCAAGGCCTGCTAAAAGTAAAAATACTGTTGCCGTAAAACCGAAAACCGCTGCGGCAGCTACTCCTGCTGTACCTGCTAAAAAAGCAGCAGCTAAAAAAGAAAAATAATTGAACTGCAGTGGTTTCGTTTTTTTATTGAACGAAAAGTACATTTTTAAGCTTTTAGCTGTTATCTATTGATTGATAGTTTACGGCTGAAAGCTTTCTTTTTAGTATACCGGGTTAATTATTGGGTGTAAATACCAGTTATAAAATTTATTTCGGCGTTCGAACATGTGAACATCCAGGCTAAATTTATTTATCAGCAGGGTCAATTGTTGGTTTTTTAA
>JAYSWW010000503.1:0-2533 GCA_043717805.1 Ferruginibacter sp. | reverse complement strand
CGATGTCTTCCAGGCTCAAAGGATGATCAATCCCGATACCAAAGAAAAAACGGATCACTTCCTTTTGCCTTTCAGTAAGGGTACTCAGGGAACGCTCTATTTCAGTATGAAGAGATGCTATTACGGCGAGGTTATTATCTGTACTTTCCGCATTGTGATTGATAAGGACATCAATTAAAGTGCCTTCTTCACCATCAAACAATGGCTGATCCATACTAATGTGCCTTGCAGCTACCCCAAGTGTGGCAGCAACTTCTTCCGCATCTATATCAAGCAGAAATGCAAGTTCCTCAGGTGTTGGCTCTCTTTCATATTCCTGCTCCAATTGAGAATAAGCTTTGCTGATTCGATTGGTCAGGCCTACTTTATTCAACGGTAAGCGAACAATCCTGGACTGTTCAGCAAGTGCCTGTAAAATGCTTTGCCTGATCCACCAAACCGCATAGGAAATGAATTTAAATCCCCGGGTTTCATCAAATCGTTGAGCCGCCTTGATAAGACCAAGGTTTCCTTCGTTGATAAGATCGGGTAATGTAAGGCCCTGATTTTGATACTGTTTTGCAACAGACACGACAAACCGTAGGTTTGCCTTGGTCAGCTTTTCCAAAGCAGCCTGGTCGCCCTTTTTTATGAGTATGGCTAATTTAACCTCCTCTTCGGGGCTAATTAGTTCAACTTTTCCAATTTCCTGTAAATACTTTTCTAAACTCTGGCTCTCACGATTGGTAATGGATTTCGTTATTTTCAGCTGACGCATACTCATAATCGGATAGTTTTAATTGGTTATAAGATCAAAAAAAGAGTCTGTTGTTTTTAATGTTTATGAAATGTTAATATACTTAACGTAATTTAACCTATTTTAATATGCAACCAAAAAAATATTTATTGACGAAAGGCTGATATAGGCTTCATTTGCACTTTTCCAACTAAAATGAAATATCATTGCAAATCCAAAATAATGAAACAAATATTTTGTCAGGTTAATTATTTTTCTATAATTGCACTGTACAAGGAACAATTAAAAAGTTAGAATGAGTAAGAAAGTGTTATATACGTTGGAATACCCGGTCAGATGCTCCCCTGGTATTTTGTATGAATTTCTGAGCACACCGGCAGGATTGCAGGAGTGGTTTGCTGAAGTGGTAGATGAAAGGGACAATGTTTTCAGTTTTTCCTGGAACGGATCTGCAGAATATGCTAACCTGGTTGATAAAGAAGAAGATAAATTTATCAGGTTTCATTGGACCCATTCACAAAAAGATGAGTATTTTGAATTCAGAATAGACAAATCTGAAGTGACCAATCAAACAATACTTATTGTAACAGATTTTGCCGAGAAAAAAGACATCAAGGACCAAAGTCAGTTATGGGAATACCAGTTCAAAGAATTGTTTCACCGTTTAGGAAGTTAAACAATTAAAGCAGCTATTTTTTTATACCCTTCCTGTAACAATACCGGCATGTGATTCCATTGCCCCAGGTCATATTTAAGGGCAAGTTTAATGAAATTGTTTTGATCAAATAGTTTTACTTTTTTTGCTTCACTAAGTTCTTGAAAAAGCAAAAAATTACCTGGCTCAAAATGATGTTCCCATTGATTTTCATTGACACCGATGTAGAAATCGTTGTCAATTAACTCCCTGTTTTTTTCCAGCTTCTTTTTTACAGTAGTTAAATATTTTCCGGATATGTGCAATGTGATGCTGAAAAAATTCGACCACCAAAACATGGTTCTGACCGCAAAAATATTATCCCTGTTAAAACAACGGGGATAATCCAACATAACATAAGGTAATTGTAAATAATTTTCTCCTTTATAAATTTTGGGTTCAGAATACATTACTTCAGGAGGCAACAATGCTTTTTCTTTTAATAAAAATTCAGCAATCACCGGAATACTTTCAGCAAAAAGCAGGTAAACTTTTTCAATGATCACCTGTTTAGTTAAAATCCACTCTGCATTTGTTACCAATGAGAGTTCCTTCTCAGAAAGAGTTATTTTTGTGGCTGAAGTCATGTTGAAAAATTAGTGATTTTTTTCAACATGAAATTATATATATCACCGTATGATAAAAAAATTAGACAAACTTATTATCAAATCTTTTATAGGCCCGTTTATCATCACCTTTTTTATTGCCTTCTTTGTGCTGATGATGCAAATCCTTTGGAAGTATATAGATGACCTGGTGGGTAAAGGGCTCGATATTATAACAATAGGACAGTTTTTATGGTATGCAAGTGCTTCATTGCTTACACTGGCAATGCCGATAGCAATACTAATTTCTTCCATTATGACATTTGGGAACCTGGGGGAAAGTTTTGAACTGGTGGCAATAAAATCAGCCGGTATTTCATTGTTGCGTTTTATGAGACCCCTGGTTTTTGTTGCAATCCTGCTTTCCGGAATTACATTTCTTTTTGCAAACTATGTGATCCCTTATGCTACTTTGAAATTTAAAACACTTTACAGCGATATTTATTTCAAAAAGCCTGCGTTTGATCTGAAAGAAGGTGTTTTCTTTACACATATTCC
>JAYSWW010000502.1:0-6468 GCA_043717805.1 Ferruginibacter sp. | reverse complement strand
ATTTACTTCCTAAGCTGAAAGTTCCATTACCCTGAATGAATACATTATCCTGCACCGAAACAGAGGAAGAAAAGTTAAATTGTTTTTTATCAGCCTGGACTGTAATATTTTTACCAAGATATGCCAGCTTCCCATTGAATAATTTAGCACCTGAAATATGGCACCTTATTTTATTATAACCCCTTCTTATGAAATAAAGAATTTTCAATTTTAATTAAGTAACAAAATTTTAATTTAATACCTCAGATTTTTTCGGAAAGAAATAAAGGTTAAGAGTGGGATAAGCTGTTTTAATTACCTCATGCTTAATAAATGAGTTACCATTGTATTCAAAAACATCGTAAGACAATTCCATTAGAAAAGAAATGATCTTGTATGAACTACCGGCATCAATGTGTTCAAAATCACCCACTTCAATCATGAACTTAGGTTTGAATTTCTTTATCGTTTCAATTGATCCCTGCAAAACATGCAACTCAACAGATTCTGCATCAATTTTAATAAAAGAAGGAACAATGTTATTCAGTTTGCAATAATTATCAAGGGTTGTTGTTTGCACATTGATGAGTTTGGGCACCAGGTCGATGTCATTTAACCTTGCTTTTTTAAAGCTGTTAAAAACCATGTATTTCAAGCCATAATCATTGAAATCCATATTTGTCTGAACCGAATAAACAGCCAGGTTTTCGGCCTTTACATTTTTTTTATTCTGTAGATTTTTAAGAAGCAATCCATAGGTAGAAGGAGTCGGTTCAAAGCTAATCACTTTACCCCGGTCTCCTATCAAGCTACTTGCAAGCATACTGTAGTAGCCGATGTGTGCGCCAATATCAATAAACGTATCCCCTTCGTTCAAAGATTCGATCAAAGCTTTTGTATCATCCGCTTCAAAACACCCGTTCAGATAAAGTGCCGTTGAAACATTGTCAGGAACAACAATATTCATTACATCACCGGTGAACAAACTTGCCTCAGTAAATTTTACTTTGGTTTCCCTTATAAGTTTAAACACTTCTTTCTTTTTTGTGAAATTCTTAAACCCGCGTATTATTCTGGCCGGTAGTGCCAGACTTACCGCTTCGTTAACTTTATTTATCAGGATTCTTTTTTCCGCCTGTTGCATTGGAATTGTTTTATTGGATTCTGGAATGAATTGATTTTATTTTTTGTTTGCAATTTGTTCAATAGCGGATACAACCCTTACAGTTGCATTTCCATCGTTAATACCCACTTCCTGGAATCTTGCATTTTCCCTTTTTTCCAGTTGATAGGAGGGGTCTTTCAAATACCTCTTTAGTTCAAATTCGAATTCTTCGAAATTAGTAGTTACCGTTACCCCGCCCAGGTCAACCAGTTTTTTGCAATGTGTATAATCATGTACCCTTGTTACAGATTGCCACCATGGCAAAACCACCCCCGCATCAAAGAGGGGCTGTATGACCGGCTTATCATGAAGCAATGAATCTATTGAAACAGTAGAACCGGAATTTATGGACAGGCTGCACCCCTCCAGCAACTGAGCAAACTCAAGCATATCTGATGACTGCATGCTCCAGTTAAGATTGCTCTCCAGCATTTTTGGCCAGTCTATCACAACATGTGCCGATTCCATTGCTTTCAGCCTGTTCACGAGAATCGTATCAGCTGCATTGCTGCTTATATTTTGTGGATGAGGCCTTAAGATCAATTGTATTTCCCCAAAATCCTTTGCTTCAATTTTTTTTGCAAGCCACTCGGCAATATCAATTTCGGTAGGTGAAAAATAAGGTGCACCCAATGCAAAAAATATATATGGGATTTCGGGGTCCAGGCCTTTTTGTTTTAATATTTCTTTGTAAACAAATGAACCTGTCACTGATTTATGCAGATCGAAATGGGGAACCCCTGTATTGAAAATATTTTTTTCCGGAACTTTATAGTATTCTATGAATTCCTGTTTCATTATATTCCCCCAGCATATATAATAATCCGCTAGCTGCGAAAAAAAACCTTTACAGGTAATATTATCCCAGCTTAATAAATGTATCACAGTTTTGGTTCTCCCGGCTTTATTTCCTGCATAAAGGAGCCTGCTTTCAGTTAAATTTACCGGGTATGTAGCAATCAATAACCCGGGATCGAATTCCTGAAGTATCTTATCTGCAACAGGATCCTTCAATGACCTTCTTTCAAAACCTGCAAATAATTTCCTTAAAAACGGAAATGCAATTGCCAATAAATGAATAAAGTAATAAATCCTGATCTTGAAAACAGTTGAATATGAAGATCTTTGTTTGGCAGTATTAAGATCACGCAGGTGTTTCTCCCAGAGTGCAGCGTTCTTCCTGATGTCTTCAAAAAGATATTTCCTCAATCTCATGTATTCACCCGTCCATAAAGAAGAACTGGGATTGTATTCCATGATCTCTATATGATTCTCTTTTGCATAGTTGATTAAATTCAGGTCATTTTTGTAAGTAGTTATTACAGCAACCTTATAACCCTTTTGTAAAAGTTTGCCCAAGAGGTTGGTTTGTAAAAGCATCCTTGCTGCAAAGCCATGAGAAATGATATAGGCTATATCAACTTTTCTATTCATACCAGATCAACAATAAATTCTTCACATGCCCACATAGCATCCTTCGATGCACCACCGATGTGCGGCGTTATGATAATATTTTTATTTTTTTGTTGTGCCAGCCAGAGCGGACTTAATTTTATATTTTCCAATTCGGCACACAACACATCTGATGCTATCCCCCTGATTCTATTATTAGTAATTGCAAGTACAACAGCATTTTCATCAAGTATATTTCCCCTTGAAGTATTGATGAGTAAACAGCCTTCTTTCAAATGCGAAATATTGTGAGTACCGATCAGTTGAAAAGTTTCCTCATTCAGGTGAACATGCAAACTTATGATATCACTGGTTTGTAACAATGTTTCCAAGTCATCACATTTTTGATAAGATATTTCAGTCACAAAAGGATCGAAATACTGTACCTGCATTTCAAATGCTTTTGCATAGCCTGCAACTTTTCTTCCTGTTCTTCCAAGGCCGATGATACCGATGGTTTTTCCTTTTAGCTGGTAACCACGGAATTGGTCCCTGTCCCAAAAACCCTGTTTCACATGCTCATTGGCTGCTGGAACATTCCTGATCAATGCTAACAGCAATGCCCAGGTGAATTCTGCTGTAGACGGGATCGTTTGCAGGAAATCATCCTGGCCACGCAATGAAACAAGTTTAATCCCTTTTCCTTTAACAGCTTCCATATCTATATGATCCAGACCGGTTGTAGCAGAAATTAAATGTATAAGGTTTGGAAATTTATTTAAAATGGAATTGTCAATTTTTTTTGCAAGACGCACGATCAGAATGTGTACGTTTTCAAATGAACGGGTCCTATCAATTTCTTCCCAACTGGAATCGCGGTAGTGATACCCTTTTTTTTTCCAGCTTTCAACTGCTTTCAAACTGTAACCATTGGGTTCGGCATTCAGTACGGTCATCCTAACAATCCTTTTTTCCAGGCTGGGATCAAAGCTTCGGCTATGATCATATCCCGGGGTTCATCAATATTCAATAACCAGCCAGTTGGCATTATATAAGGCATGGTTGGTTTTACCATCACAGAATCATTGTGTTCAAAAGCAATCTTTCTGACAAGGTAAATGGAGCCGTTCCGGTAATAAGCGGGAGGAATATCCTGTCGCCTCGCCTGTTCAAATTCGGAAAGGATTGGGATAAGCCGGCCATCATTTTTCCAGTACATTCTTGCCGGATGGACGTCATTCATGGCAACGACCGAGATCACTGAATTGGCTTCCGGTGATTCCATCAATATTTTGATTGCCCGGTCAATATCATTGCCAGTGCGAATAGGCGCTGTTGGTTGCAGCAGCATTACTGCATCACAATCGGACATTTCAAGTATCTTTTTAACGGTATCTGTTACCGGGCTTTGATCTGTTGCCAGCGATCCTTGTCTTTCGTGTACTTTTATGCCTTCATAATTCCTGGCCAGGTTTATGATCTCTGGGTCATCACTGCTTACCCAGGTTTGAGAAAGCAAATTGCTTTGCAGGGCAGCATCAATTGTATAACCGATCAGTGGTTTGCCATCAATGATCATTTTATTTTTTCCCGGAACTCCTTTTGAACCGCCACGGGCAGGTATGATGGCTATCACCTTCATCAATAAGAAATGGTTTTATGAAAACGCAATGGCATCGTTGCCAGCAGTTCACCGATCTGCTGACCGGCATTTCCCCCGCCATATACAACGGAAGGCTCGGGCTTTGGTTCAGATAGCCAGTATTGTATCCCCCGTATGATCTCATTGCGATGGTAATCGACATCAATGATATTATTACCGCGATCTCTTTTATTCTGACGGGTTCCAATATTTACAACCGGAACACCCATAAATGCACACTCACGTATACCTACACTCGAATTTCCGATCAGGCATTTTGCATTGGCCAGCAAACGCAGAAAATCCTCCCCCTCCATATTTTTAAAAAAATGCATATGGTTTGACCTGTATTTTTCCCTGAACGACCTGATACCTGCAGAAGTTCCGTCGGCTCCTGCATCCACATTTGGCCAAAACCATAACACAGGAATATCAAGATCCTTTACAGCATACAATGTTTCATCAATGTGTTTACGGCTGTCTTCATACTCTGTGGTAACCGGGTGCTGCATTACAATTATATATCCATTGGTAAGATCCGGATTGGTACCTACTCCACCATATTTTTTATACGGATCAAAATCCAAAGAAGGGCTCTTTTTTATACCCGCAGCAAGATCAATGGATGGACAACCAGTATTGAATACAAAACCCGGATCTTCTCCCAACCGAATGACACGTTCCCTGGCATTTTCAGAAGCCACAAAATGATAATCGGCTAATTTTGTTATGCTGTGTCTTACCTTTTCATCAATATTTCCGGTAACCTCACCACCCTGAATATGTGCCAAAGGAATATTCATAAAAGATGCTGATATAGCAGTTGCCATTGTTTCAAAACGATCCGCAATGGTAACTATAATATCAGGTTTTATATTGTCAAAAACAGTAGACAGTTCAAGTATTCCAATGCCCGTTGTTTTGGCTGCAGCTGTAAGGTTTTCACCTTCAAGTACGTTGAATACTTTGGCAGTTATTTCGAACCCGTCTTTTTCAATATAATTGACCGCACTTCCATACCTGTCTAACAATGCAGATGCTGCTATCACCAGTTGAAGTTCCAGTAAGGGATGATCTTTTATAGCCTGCAAAGCAGTTTTTACCCGGCTATAACTTGGCCGGGCAGTGATCACCACACATATTTTTCTTTTAATCATTTTTAATTTTAATGCTGAGAAACACAAACGCAAAGAAAATAGAAAAGACCTGTTATTTTAAACTATGAGATTCACTGCATTTGTGGATAATATCATTCAAAATCACTTTGCTGCAGGAAATCCTGTGCCATTTTTTTCTGTTTCAGTATTTTACCAATGATCAATTTAAAATCTTTGGCATCCAACCCGTATCCGGATGGTTTTTTTGATTCGAGGTCATTGAAAGAAATCACATGGCCCGCTTCAAGATCCTTATTGACAGCCAAAGATTTTTGAAATATTTTTTTCAGATCGGAAAAATTTTCACTTGATTCCTTATCCGTTTTTGTTAACAGGTCCTTGCTAACCTGGTTTACTCCGCTGACCATTTGTTTTACCCGGTCAATTGTAAGCGATGACCTGGCATCCGGGCCAAACATTCTATGGTCAAATACTACATGAAATTCCAGCAACTCGGCCCTCAAAGCAGTGGCTGCAAGGCAGGCATAAATATCCCCGCTGTGATCTGAAAACCCGGTAGGTAACTGATAGCGTTGCTTTAAAAATGGAATCATATCGAGCCCCCATTGCCCTGCTGTTGTTGGATAAGCGGTTGTACATTGTAACACTGAAATTGAATTCCCAAAAGGTTTTAAAAAATCAATGGTTGAATCCAGTTCAGACAATGAACTCATTCCTGAAGAAAGAATAATGTTTTTACCTGTTTGGGCAATCTTTTCCAGCATCAGCAGGTTACTCACTTCACCGCTGCCTACTTTGTATTTTTTTACGCCCAGTTTTTCCAACAGGTCAACTGCCTCACAACTAAACGGTGATGATAAAAATTCCAGTCCCTTTTGTTCGCAGTGTAATTTCAATCCGGCCCATTGTTCTGCAGTGAATTCCATTCTCTTCCAGTAATCGAACCTGGTTTTATCTTCATAGCTGAACTTTACCCTGAAAGGCTCATGAATGCTGCTCTCAGCATGTGCAATATGGGTCTGGAATTTAACTGCATGGATGCCGGTTTCTGCCAATGCATCGATGTAAGAATGGGCAATCCCCAAACTCCCATCATGTGCCTGAGCTATTTCTGCTATTAAGTACATTGAATGTTTACGAAAAAAATATTTTTATTAAAAATGAAGCCCCCG
>JAYSWW010000501.1:0-2537 GCA_043717805.1 Ferruginibacter sp. | reverse complement strand
CTGAATCACCATCATTCTGGTAATTCTTAGCCGCATTGATTCCACCCTGGGCGGCAATGCTGTGTGCCCTGCGTGGACTATCCTGGAAACAAAATGCTTTTACTTTATATCCCATCTCTCCCAGTGCAGCAGCAGCTGAAGCGCCAGCCAATCCTGTACCGATAACGATTACTTCTAACTTACGTTTATTGGCGGGGTTTACCAATTTTACATGCCCTTTATAGTCTTCCCACTTATCTTTCATTTCGCCTTGCGGGATCTTTGCATCTAAAGCCATATTGGTTGATTGGTTTAGTAGTTGAATTGTTTATTGGTTTACCAAAATACTGACCATTTACCTGGTCATATCAATTTATCCATTTAAAATACATGGCTATTGGCATCAAAGCAAATAAAAGGCAAATAACAACTGAATATCCTGAACCCAAAATATTGATCAATGGAGTAAATCTTTTGTGGTTGAACCCGAATGTCTGAATTGCGCTCTGAAATCCATGAAACAAATGCCAGAACAATGCTGTAACGCCTAAAATATATAATACCACGATCCACCATTGGGCAAAAACTTCCTTCATTTCTTCATATAAATTATGTGGAACATCGCCTCCGTACAAAGCAACTTTTGTTCCTACATAGAAATGTGAAAGGTGCATGATGAGGAACAATAAGAGCAAGGTTCCTAAAATGCCCATAGAACGGCTGTACCAGGTACTGTTCTTTCCGGGTTTATTTTGAAAATAACCAACCGGCCTGGCTGCATTGTTTTGTTTCCATAACAGCAGGCCCTGGATGATGTGCATGATCAAACCTGCAAAAAGTCCTACTTCAACAAACCGCATGATCCAATTGTGACTCATGAAATGAGCAACGCTGTTAAAGGTCTCTCCCTGATCATTGAGAAAAATGCAGGAATTAATGCCTGCATGTACTATTAAAAAAGTTATTAAGAAAAGACCGGTAAAGGCCATTGTGAATTTTTTACCGATTGAGGAAGTAAAAAAATGTTTCCAGGTCATATAGTGATGGTTGAGAAATAAAAGGTATAACAAAAATAAGACACATAGGTTCAAAAAAATACTTTATTCAATCTTTTTATTCGATGCTGAGTCATTTCTTTAAACAAATGAATATTAATCCAGCCTTTTCAGCATTTCATTGTCTATAAGCTGAAAAATCAGATCGGGTTTTAAGGTACGCCATTGCGGTAGTTCCAGCAATGTTACATAATTGGTCAACCGGGCCTTTTTAAAATCATAAGTACTTTGTTCCGGCATATCGATCAAAACAACCCAACCCAGGTCATCTTCCAGTTGTTCTCTCCATTCTTCATAATAGCTGTCATCACTACTGTGAAAATTCAATACATTTTCTGCAATTAAAATATATTTTGTGATCCCTTCCTTGTATAACAGATCAGTGATATCTCTTCTAAGTGTCATGATATCATTTTCAATGGCATCATTCCATTCGCCCATTAATTCAATTATTGCAAAATGCTGGTCATAATCAATAAAAAGGATCTTCATGTAGAGGGTCTTTGAACCGAAGTCATCCCATTGCGGATGTATGAAATAATTGTAAACAGTTTGGGAATATTCAAATTCATTGTAAATACGGCCATAAAATGGTGAATGCAGATCTTCTTCTGAAATGTATAAATGCCTCCAGTTATAAAATGGTTCTATGTTCTGCATGGTGATTGATGAATTCCTGGCACAAACTTCTGATAAAATATTTGAAATATCAATTTAGGTTTGACCTTTGGTCTGACCAAAATTGATATTTCACCCCTTCCTTTTTTTGGTCAGACCGAGGGTCAGACCAAAATTGATATTATGCCCCTCTTTTTTTTGGTCAGTCCGAGGGTCAGACCAAAAAAAAGAGGCTGCTTAAAAAGCAGCCTCGACTTATTAACCCAAAATATTATTTTATTGAATCATTACTTTTTCTGTAATAACAGTTTGTTTATTTTCATCCAGCACTTTTACCATATACATTCCTTTTGATGGCCTTGTTACAAGGTTTATGTTTTCAGTTTGTACACCTTTGGTAATGCTTACAGATTTTGTTAACATGGTTCTGCCAGCCAGGTCTGTTAATAAAATTGTGTATTTGCCTTCTTTCTGGCCGTCAAACAACACATTGAAACTTGAATTTGTGATTGGATTTGGAAACACTTTGGAGTCACTAACTGTACCCAATGGTGCAAGTTTGGAATTGGCCATAGAGAACTTACTGGCAGCATCTGCTTCTTTCTGCAACAACAGATTTGAACCAGCCAGATCAGAAGCATTGTACTTTGTATCAGAACCTTCAACTTTAACCGCTGCCAGGTCTGTTAATTTAATTTTATAATAACCATCAAATTTTGTTGCGCTGGCAATGATGATCTCGCCATTTGAATTTACTGCAGCCCCATTGGTTGTATAATTTGCAGGCAATCCGGTAATAGCTCCCATGAATGTAGCCATACGGGAATTGATATCAACAGAATAAACCTGGTGGTTGGCTGATATCACATATAATTTTCCGAAAGC
>JAYSWW010000051.1:0-5753 GCA_043717805.1 Ferruginibacter sp. | reverse complement strand
TTTTTCTGCGGCTTCTGCCAGTTTGGTGTTGCTGAAAGTTGCAGCAGATGAAGCCGGTTCCGTGGCCGGTTCTATAACTCCATCCTGAAGGGCTTTGTCCCAGTTTTCTGCACTTCCCAATTTTGATGTCCAGTAATTCCTGATATAAGTTTCATATTCATCAGCAGATGAATTGCCGGCTGTTACAACCGGGGTCATTGCTTTCTTAGTTGAATCTGTTGCTGCTGTTGCAGAACCGGCAACTGTGCCTCCTGTCCATTTTAATAAAGATGTCTGGAATGCCCTTGTTTTGAACAAAGGGTTGATCACAGGTTGCAGTAAACTAACATAACCTGTTATTGGCTCAGCATCGCCCCAGCTTTCGAGCCAATGATGAGAAGGTATTATGTATTTACACAATTCCGTTGTTTCATCCATACTGGTATTGAATGAAATGCTCAGTGGCAATTTTGAAAGGCCATCAGCAAATTTTTTGCTGTCATAATAATTATATGCAGGATTGCAATCGTACAGCAATAAAGCGCCCACTGAACCTCCGTTCATATCAGCCACCAATTTTGCCATTTCAGCATCTATTCCTTTGCGGTAGTTGGAAGTTGACGCCCAGTTGATTGTGGTGCCATTTGCTCCGATCGCTTCATTGATCGCATTGACAATGACCTGAACATTCACATCATTGCTTCCACAAACAACCAATGCTTCTCCTTTGCTGGAAGCAAGCAATGCTGCGGCTTTTTCTATTCCTTTTGCAAGTTTTGCATCAGCAACCGGTGGCGGTGTAAGTGCCCCGGTAAATTTAGACAAAATGCCAAGCGCAATGGCACCGGTTTCAGAAGGTTTGTGTATATAACGGTCATCTGCGTTGCTGCCTGTAAGGCTAAGCATACTTTCAAAATGAACGTGACGGCTAAGCGAAGGGCTTTTACCTTTTATTTTTTTATTTTCAGCATAATGCTTATTGAATTCCACAGGACTGAGCCAGGTGCCAAGGAAATCTGCACTCAGGCTTACAATTGTTTTTGCTTTTGCAAAATTATAAGCAGGAATGGCTCTTTTACCATAACAGGCTTCGTTGGCCATTAACATACCGCTGTAACTTACAGCATCATATTGTACATGGCGGCTGCCGGGATACTTTGCTAAAAAATTATTGATGATCTGTAATGTAGATGGGGAGTGAATGGTGGAAGTCAGCAACACGACTGTTTTTCCGCCAAGGCCTGCCATGGCATCAGCAATCATTTTATCAAAAGCATTGAATGTGCTAACTTCTTTAAAACTGCTGCCGTCTTTTTGCAAAGGATGGCGCAACCTGGTAGTATCATATAAGTCTAAAACAGAAGCCTGTGCCTGTGCACTGGTTCCGCCTTTGGTAACTGAGGACAATTCGTTTCCTTCAATTTTAATTGGCCTTCCATCCCTTTGTTTAACAACAACACTGATGGCATCTCCGCCATTTATGTAAGTAGAAGCATAATAATTGGGTACTCCCGGAATAAGGTTTTCGGGTTTTTGTAAATATGGAACAGCTTTGCGAACAGGCATTTCGCAACTGGCGGCCAATGCAGCAGCAGCTGTGCTAAAACCCAGGTATTTCAGAAAATCCCTGCGGGGCGTTTTCCCATCCAGTATACCTTTTTCATCCAAATTAGCCAATGGAAGCAATTCTTCTTTAAACTCATGCTCTGTTGATTGCTTAAAAGCATCAGACTGATTTAGTTCTCCAAAATTCTGCCAGTACTTTTTATTACTCATAATTCTTTAAAATGTGCTGATTAGCTTTTGTGCTAATGTGCTAATTCATTAAATTGTTACTTATTCTTATTAAGAGTATACTAAAAAAAATTGTCGCCGCAACATCTCGTCAGCACCTTGTCAAACCGGTTAATTAATAGTGACATTTCTGGCACTCTGTACCACCAATATTTTCAACTGTTACACTATCCATTTTATGATTTTTAAGGTCATTGTGGAATTTCTCATAAATGCTGTAAAATTTGTTACCGGTACTATCGTTCTTATTGTAAAAATCAACCTTGCTTTCACGGTGACAATTGATACACCAGCCCATGCTTAATTCTGAGAACTGGTATACTTCAGGCATTTCCTGGATATTGCCATGGCAGGTCTGGCATTGTTGTTTTCCAACTTTTATGTGTTGGCTGTGATTAAAATAAACATGATCGGGCAGGTTGTGAACTTTAACCCATTCAATTGGTTTTGCCCCATCAGGAATTCCGTCTTTGTTATTATCGGGATTGTATTGTTTTGCAACAGGATCCCAGCCTGCATAGGCATATAGTTTTTGTATTTCTGCAGTTCCATTAACCGGCACACCGTTCTCTTTTACGATCGCATCTCCTTTATATTCTTTGATGGCCATATGACAATTCATACAAACATTAACTGAAGGAATACTTGCCTGCTTGCTGTCCTGGGCTCCGCCATGGCAATACAAACAATTTATCTGGTTTACACCGGCGTGCACTTTGTGTGAATAATAAATGGGTTGCTCGGGTTGATAATTTTTCATTCGCCCAAGGCCAATTGCGCCATTGATGGTCATATAACCTCCCAAACCAAAAAGCACTAATACCCCGGCCATTAAATAGGTTTTGTTGCGGTAAAACGGAACGGGTTCTCCGCGGAATATCCCTTCTTTTTCATCTGTAAGTTTGCGCAGGTTGCTGTTAACCTGTAATAATATGAAGGCAACAAGTGCAAGTACCAGCGTAAGAATTCCGAATAATAAGGAGTTATCAGATTCAGGAGCCGCTGCACCCGAAGTAGTATCAGGACCCTTTACAGGTGGAGCATAATCATCAACATATTTAAGAATGGCATCAACCTCTTCTTTTTTTAATTGCGGAAAACCGGTCATAATGGTAGGTTTCCATTTGTCTTTGAGCGCTTTGGCATACGCATCATTCTGTCCAGCCGGATTGGCTACCCATGTGTAAATCCACTCGGGGCTTGGAATTCTTGAACTCCATCCTTTCAACGCCGGGCCGGTATAATCCGCATCGGGTTTGTGGCAGTTGGCACAATTTGCTTTAAACAATGCTTCGCCGTCTGCAGCTATTGCTGAATTATTTAAAGAAACCAACAGAACCAAAAGAAGACTTGCAAAAACTTTGTTAATGATTTTTCTATAGCGACTCATACAGTTATCGGGGCTAATGTGGAAAATATCCTTATTCGTGTGCAAAAATAAGGCAGGATATTGACATAATACCAACATTGTTAAAAATTTTTTTTCCTTATCCAGACTGGATTTCAGCGATTTGTGGCTGTATGTATCCCAATATTGTCATGATTTTGTAAGATGATTTACGGCTAACCAATATTTAAAATTTTCATTGGAGTTATCACAATGTTTTACCCCATTTTTGCAGGATGTTAAAAAAACTGAAAGAACATTGGAAGGTAAACTGGCTCAATTTATTTTTGATCATAGCAACTTTTGCAATCGGGGGAAGCCTTTGCGGATGGGCCGGGCGAAAGTTTTTATTGCTGATCAATTTAGAAAAAGGGGCTGCCTGGGTTATTTCTTACATTGTTTTGATAACATTG
This sequence comes from Ferruginibacter sp., assembly GCA_043717805.1. GTDB lineage: Bacteria > Bacteroidota > Bacteroidia > Chitinophagales > Chitinophagaceae > Ferruginibacter. The sequence goes on along the minus strand of JAYSWW010000051.1, from coordinate 2,180 downwards.
CTTTGGCCCATATCTGTATTGCTTGTAAGCATCCCTCTTGGCCAGTTTTCTTTTTTTAAAAAATACATTTCCCGGGTATGGAACAAGGTTCGCGGAAAGAAGGTATCAGCAACAACAGGCATTGCAATTTTTGCCAGTGGTGCCGGTAGCAATGCAAAAAAAATAATTGAACATTTTGATCATCCTGAAAGAAATCAAAAAGAAAAGATCCGTTTGATCGTTTGTAACAAAGCCGGGGCTGGTGTGTTGAATGTAGCAAGAGAAAACAATATTCCTGTGCTTTTGATTGAAAAAGAAAGATTTTTTAATGGCGATGCATACCTGCCGGAATTAAAGAAAAATGCCGTTGACCTGATCATCCTTGCAGGATTCTTGTGGAAACTCCCGGATATAATAATAAATGCCTACCCGAAAAAGATCATTAATATTCATCCTGCATTGTTGCCAAAATACGGTGGCAAGGGAATGTATGGCAGGCATGTACACGAAGCGGTCATTGCAAATAAAGACAAAGAGAGCGGTATAAGTATACATTATGCAGATGAACAGTATGACCATGGTGAAATCATTTTCCAGGCAACCTGTGAAGTAAATAATTCAGATACGCCGCAAACACTTGCCGAAAAAATTCATGTATTGGAACACAAACATTATCCCGTAGTTATTGAAACAATATTAAATAAGCGAAATCTACGTTAAACAAACAGTTCATCATTTTCTGTTATGAAAATCTTTCCTAATATTACAGCCATTATTCCACAAACTGATTAGACAAACAGAAAATCTAATTGGTATTAAAATGCTGTTACATTTGAGATATTTCTTAACCGGGTTGTTTTTTTTCACATCGGTTCCTTTTTTACATGCGCAAATGATGATCAGCGGAACTGTATTCGACAGCAGTAAGATCAATTATGTTGAAAATGTAAGGGTGGTTAGCACAGGAGGAATGTTTGCAATAACCGATAGCCTGGGGAAATATTCCGTACTTGCAGGAGAAAATGATTCACTTATCTTTTATTATAACAATAAGCCCACACAAAAATTTGTTGTAAAATCAATTCCCGACCCGCAACATTTTAATATTTCAATTCACATAAAAGTAAAGGGGAAATACCATTTATTAAATGAAGTAGTGGTTTTTTCCAAATCCTATAAACAAGATTCTCTGGAGAACAGGCAAACCTATGCAGATATTTATGATTATAAGAAACCGGGGCTCTCTACAACAATAACACCGGGTGGCGGGGTAGGGGCCGACCTGGATGAACTCATTAATATTTTTCGATTCAAAAGAAATAAAAGGCTCAGGGCTTTTCAGCAACGGCTCGAAACACAGGAGCAGGAAAAATATATAGACTACCGTTTTAATAAACTTTTTGTAAAACGCATCACCGGAATGGAGGGCGTTTTATTAGATACTTTTCTGGTCTGGTACAGGCCTTCGTATGAATTTGCAAGAAACAGCAGCGAGCTTTCATTTAATCAATATATTTTAAATGCATTTTACCAGTATCAAAAACTGGTAGATGTTTCTCCGGCAAAAAAAGAAGAACAACATTAAAAGATTTGGAGATTTTTCAATTTGAAGATTTATTCAACTTCTTTTGGCTGCAAATTTTCAGTAATTTTTTAGAAAGTAAGAAAAGAGAAGTAATTTTCATATTCCGATAATTTCACAACTGATAAAATTAAAACAATGGAACCCGAACAATTAAATCTTGGAATTGGAACCCGTTTACAACACACCGTATGCAGTGCCTTTTTCCGTACTTAATACTTCAGTTGCACTGCCAGATAAACGCCCCTTCCCAAACGAATTACAAACCGTTGGAAATCATATTAAACACGCACGTCTTACCCGAAATATCCTTATTAAAGATGTGTGTACCTTCCTAAAAATTACCAGGGAATCATTACGGGCATGGGAGCTTAATATTTATGAACCTCATGTTTCCCAATACCCACTTATTATCTCATTGCTTGGGTATAATCCGTGCCAATTTGAAACAGATTCAATAGCGGGCAAAATTAAGAACTATAGGCATATTCATGGCTTAACGCAGAAACAGTTTGGTGAGCTATTACATACCGATGCTTCTGTAATTTGGCAATGGGAATGCAATGGCAGGCCACCAATAGCTACATCAAAAAAACGAATACTTGAGTTAATTGAAAAA
>JAYSWW010000006.1:0-6254 GCA_043717805.1 Ferruginibacter sp. | reverse complement strand
CTGTAAAAATTTTAAACAATCAACCGGCAAATGAAGGTCACTTTCATCAGTAAATACTGCATTCTACCCCAATTCGGTGCACCAAACAGGCAATATTTTATTTCAAAGTATCTATCCCTGCAACCCGGGGCTGCTGTTTTATTGATCGGTTCTAAATCAACACTGGCTGCTGTAGCCGGTTTTAAAGGATTGTATCATTCAGTAAAAGATGGCAACCTGGAAATGGTAACACTCAACGGGCCTGTAGTGGATCCCGGTTTCAATCTCAGGCGTTTACGAAGCTGGATCGTATTTGAATTTAATATTTTCCGCTTCAGGAAAAATATCCGGGATTTTAAACCAGATGTGATGATCGTTTCTTCACTATCGATCCTCACATTTTTGACCGGAGTGTTTTTGAAAAAATGGCTTCGGATCCCATTGGTTATTGAGATCAGGGATATTCACCCGCTTACAATTGTGGAAGTAGGGAAAACTTCTCCATACAATCCTGCAGTGATCATGCTCAAAATGGTTGAAAAATACGGTTATAAAAATGCTGATCTAATCATAAGTCCGCTCCCAAAAGCTGATGATCACATTCGTACTGTTGTAAAAAAGCCATTTCAGTTTTATTGGATGCCTCAGGGCGTAGATCTGAATTTTTACGATCAGCCGCGAAAAGTTCTGCCGGCAGATCTAATTCAAAAAAAATCTGGTGATTTTATCATCGGTTATGCGGGCACTTTAGGCAAGGCCAATGCATTGGATGTGATCTTTGAAGCTGCCGCATCCATCCAACATACGCATCCGCATATAAAATTTATATTCATCGGCGATGGCCCGCTCAAAAATAGTTTCCGGGTAAAATATAAAACCCTCGGGAATATTATTTTTGTTCCTGCAGTTTCAAAAATTGATCTTCAACAATTATTGGATAAAGTAGATATTGTTATAAATACCTGGCTTGATATCCCGATCTATAGATTTGGGATCAACCCCAATAAATGGATCGACTATATGTATGCTGCAAAACCCATACTGGTGGCCTACAGCGGGTATAAGTGTATCATTGGGGAAATAGGTTGCGGGATAGTGGTTCCTGCCGAAAATAAACAGGCACTTATTAAAGGGATCATTGAGTTTTCTGAAATGACCGCAGACGAATTAACAGCAATGGGTAAAAAAGGTAAGGATTATTTGATCAACGGGCTTTCCTATGAAGCTTTAACTGCTGGCTTATATAAAAAGCTGGTTGAGATCAGGTCAACTGTACAAAAAAATTAATTATTATTTCAGCTGCTGTTATAAATTAAAATGAGAAAGAATATTCATACTGCAATCTTAAAACCGGCAACCTGATCTTACAATGACTTTGAAATTTTTGACAGAGTATGTGTTGTCATTTTTTATTATGTTGATTGCGGCGGTTGTTTATTTTAAGATCGCCAATCATTTTAATATCATTGATAAACCCAATCAAAGAAGTTCACACAGTGTACCTACCATCCGTGGTGGCGGCGTGTTGTTCATATTATCATCTATCCTGTTTTTTCTTTGGAATGAATACAGCTATCCCTACTTCTTAGCAGCCATGCTGGTATCCGGACTGGTTAGTTTTATTGATGACGTGATTACAGTAAATAACCGGTTGAAATTCAGTGTGCACATACTGTCAGTTTTGCTTATTTTCAAGGAGTGCGGACTGCTAAGTACTTTATCTCCCTTGTATTTAATAGTTATTGGGATTTTTTTTATCGGGGTTATCAATGCATATAATTTTATGGATGGGATCAATGGCATAACCGGCTTGTATTCTCTTGCTGTGATCATTCCATTGTTACTGACAGAAAGCGATGAGAAAATGCGATCATTGGGGATATTCTCACTCATTGGGTTGATTGTTTTTAATTTCTTTAATACCCGGAAAAAAGCCAGGTGTTTTGCCGGTGATGTTGGCAGTATCAGCCTGGCAATTCTGATCGTATTTTTATTGATCGTACGTATCCGGGATACCGGTCATTTTGAATATTTAGGGCTCTTGCTTATTTATGGGATTGACACTTTATATACCATTGCTCAACGTCTATACCAAAAGGAAAATATCTTTAAACCTCACCGGAAACACCTGTATCAATATTTCAGCAACGAAAAGAAAATATCACATATTTTGGTAAGTTCAATATATGCAGTGATTCAACTTGTAATCGGGCTTGCCATTGTGTACGGTTATCTTAATTATACCGGGCTTGCAATCAGCATAATTGTACTGAGCCTGGTTTATTGGGTATTAAAGCTGCCTCTTATTAAAATGTCTGCAACTTCTTAAAACCTCTTTCCCCGGTTATTCAATCGGTTTGTATATTATATGTTTTCGCAAAATGGGCAAAAAAGCCTTATTGACCCGGATTTTCAACTCAGAAAATTTATTAAATACCGGTTTTTTTCTCCAAAAATAAATACAACTTAAGAATTCTATCTATCAAAAAAGTAAGCTGATCGGGGTATCCTGAAATGTTATCAAAAAGGCTTTCCCAAACTTAGAATCTGCTAATAATTAATTTTAAGGCCCTGGTTTATGTCTGAAATAAAAAGTCATAAATCCGGGGCTTTATTTTTATAATATTGAGTACTATCAAAATTGTGGCTATATTACTACAAGATTAGTGTTGGGTAGCTTAAAAAAGAGCCTGGGAAGTATCGATTTTAAAAAAATACGAATAAAATGAAAATATGTAATATCTTTATCAGCGAATTTCGCTATCTATTGAAAAATATCTTCCCGTCTTATTAAAATAATACCGAACCTTAATAAAATTTATTGTAAAACTTTGCGTTTAATCAAGGTTTTGTCGGTGAATATTTTAATAAGTTTGTATTGAATTATACCTAATTGGTTTTTATATGCCTAAAAGAATATTAAATAAATTTGCCCCGAGGTGGATTATTTTTTGTTGCGATTTAATTCTAATTACCGGTATTTTTTTATTCTCCTATTTTTTAGTCAGAAGGTTTTTATTCGATCTGCCACATGTTATAGATTTTTTACCCATTTTGGCGATCAATATGCTGATTTACATTGTTTGTGTATTTGTTTTTCCGATCTATAAAGGGATCATTCGTTTCTCTGAGATCAATGACATCATCCGGATCGTAAAATTTGCCGGGCTCCAGTTTGCTATGTGGCTGGCCATTTATTTTACAGTCAATCACGATTTTATTGTTAAAATAGTACCACTAAGCCTGCTTTTCATAAATTTATTCGGCGTCATTTTTGTCCTGGTATCTTTCAGGTTGTTGGTAAAAGAAATATATTTCAAAGCCTTATCAAAACCAGCTTCTGTAAACAGGGCCATCATTTACGGGGCAGGTTCAATGGGCCAGGTTTCTAAAAAAGTATTGGAGCAGGATATTAAAAACAATACGGTTGTTGTTGGATTTATAGATGACAGCCCGGCAAAGATCGGTAAGAACCTGGAGGGATTGCCCATTTACAATGCATCCGGAGAAAAACTGGTCAGCATATTAAGAGAAAAAGAAGTCAACCAGTTATTCATTGGGATCGATAAATTATCTGTTGAACGGAAAATTGCTATTACTGATATTTGTGTGCCGCTGAATATTAAGATCAATGTTATTCCTCATGCCAGTCAATGGGCTGGCGGACTGTTTCAAAAGAACCAGGTCAGGGAACTTAACATCGAAGAACTGCTTGAAAGGGATGAGATCATTTTACCGCAAAGCCTCATACAGGAAACTTATATGAACTCAACTGTTTTGGTAACCGGAGCTGCGGGTTCAATCGGAAGTGAAATTTGCAGGCAACTTGCAAAAATTCATTTTAAAAAACTGATCCTGTTAGACCAGTCCGAATCGGGATTGTTTGATCTTGAATATGAACTGAAACACAAAGACAAAAAAAATCTTGACCTGCACATTGAAATAGCATCGGTACGGGATAAGGTAAGAATGAAAAAAATTTTTTCTACTCACAAACCCGACATCGTTTTTCATGCAGCAGCATATAAACATGTTCCTTTGATGGAAGTTTTCCCCTGCGAAGCGATCCTTACAAATATTTTTGGAACAAGACTTATTGCAGAACTATCCTTGTTTTACAATGTAAAAAAATTTGTATTGATCTCTACTGATAAAGCAGTCAATCCCACGAATATCATGGGAGCCACAAAGCGTATATCAGAAATGTATATACAGACTTTAAGTGACCATGAACATTCCAACACACAATTCATAACTACCCGCTTTGGAAATGTATTGGGTTCTGCCGGCTCTGTGGTTGCTACGTTTAAGAAACAAATAAATGAAGGTGGCCCTGTTACCATAACACATCCTGAAATAACCAGGTATTTTATGACAATACCCGAAGCTTCTAAACTCGTGCTGGAAGCAGGAAAGATTGGAAGCTCCGGTGATATTTTACTTTTTGACATGGGCAAACCTGTCAAGATCATGGACCTGGCAACCAGGATGATCCAGTTGGCCGGGTTGAGGCCTACATTGGACATTGCGATTGTACAGACTCAATTGAGGCCCGGTGAAAAAATGTTCGAAGAATTGTTTAAGGAAACAGAAGAATTCGTTGAAACAGATCATCCCAGGATATTGAAAGCTAAAAAATGCAGCAATACCAGTCCTGAATTTATAACATTGTTAAATGACCTGGAAACAGAAGCCCTGTCGCATAACAATGAAGTGATACCTTTTATTTTACGTAAAATGCTTCCCGAATTCAATCCTTATTTGTATCTGAACAAACCCGATATGATCGCTGAAAATTAACAGGCTGACAGGGACAGGTATATAATTAAAAATCCGGGTATTACCCGGATTTTTTGTTTCTATCAGGTTTCTTTAGCAATTCAAACAAGGAGGAAAATATATTCATACAATGTAATCCTTCAAAAGCTGTCACCTGTTTCTCAATAATTCCGGTATTCGGTATTCAATTTTTCGGGTATTTTTTAAAAGCATATTTGCTCCTTGGTTCGAAATTTAACCCTAACGCTTACAGGGTTTTATACCAAAATATTTATTGATTCTTTTTTTATTTTGCAGCATTCTTTTTTGCTTGCAAAAAAAATACTGCAAAATTCTTTTGATTTTTAGATTTCTTTTTTAGCTTTACACTCACTTACACTTACCTTTTTACACCTATTCCTTCAAAAAACCTCCATTTTTCCAACATCTTGTTTCTGATCATCGATCTGGCATACCTGTTTGCAGGAAAAATTCCGGATTGTTTTAATTAGTACCAATAGCCTTCATTAACATGCTATCCAATAGCACTATCCTTTGAACGAATCCGTAACTGATATCTTTTTATTTATTAAGCAGTATTTGTTTTTCATATATGGAATGCTATATACATGAATCAGTTCATTTGTGTAAAAGCAATCAGGAAAAAATTATATAATAAATTAAATAGGCATAAAATTTATACCCGCTTTATAACCACAATCTAACATTATGAACACAATTAAACAATTACCAAGGGCTTGCAAAACCACTGTAACAAATATTAATTCTAAATGCATCTTTTTGATGCTGTTGATCACAGGATTTATATTCAGTGCTTCAGCACAAAATGCCAGCCTGTACAGCTTTTCTAATGTGAATACCGCTTCACTTATCTTAGAAAAGAATGGCAATGCTGTTGACATGACCACCGGTACAACGCAACTGGTTGCAGCTGCGCAGGATGATGCAACATCTTCTCTCACTAATATTGGGTTTAATTTTACATTCTTTGGTACTGTATATACAAACTTTACCGCCTCATCCAATGGGGGTATCCGAATGGGTGGAACTATAAGCAGTACAACTATTGGAAATAGTTTTCCCATATCGTCACAACCGATCCTTGCACCTTATTTGCAGGATCTCAGAACCAGTACAACAGGGAAAGTACATTATAAACTGATCGGTAGTTATCCCAATCGTACCCTGGTAGTAGAGTTTCTGAATATGGGAATTAATTACAACAATACTACCGCCAATGGTACATTCCAGGCAAGGTTATATGAGCAAACCAATGTAATTGAATATGTGTATGGGGCCATGAGTGTTGGAAATACATCAGGTTCACCATCAGCAAATGCAAGAACAGCAGTTATTGGATTTTCAAATACTTCGGGTACGAACAACCAGTTCAGTGTCAATCAAACAACATATGCAACTTCAATCACTAATACAGCAATAACGAATACAAACAGCGTTACTGGTGCTATAACCGGTCTAAACAGCGCCGCTGATGG
>JAYSWW010000500.1:0-2539 GCA_043717805.1 Ferruginibacter sp. | reverse complement strand
TATAGGGGCCAATGATACCAGGCCTGAATACGCCTCCAAAAGCAGCAATTCGTTCCAACCCTGTTGCCGGATCAATATCTGCAATGATATTTCCATCCCTTCGATGAAATGGCCTGTCAGTATTGCTGCTTGTTGAAGTTCCATAACTTAATATCTTCAATGAATTGGGGATCAGGGTGAATATCCTGACTTCTTCCGTGTATTTTTGAGAGAAATCTGTTCCGCCAAAAGCACGGTACTGGCCTGTAAATTTCTGTCCGAAGACCAGGTAAAATTGTCCATTCATCTTGTACAACTCTCCGCCCGTAACCGCAAGCCTGTCGTCCTTTGCAACTTGTATAATGGATGCTATCTTTTGGGCAGGCTGGGAACCTTTGATCAATGCCACCATTTGCTCAACATTAAAACTGATAATTGTATTGAATGTCAGCATATCTGTTTTACCGGCATTCCATCCATAGCCGCCAACAAGATATACTTGATCCGAAGGCAGGTCGTGATATGCCTGTTGGTTGGTGGACTGTAAAGGAGCGGAAAGATCAGAAGGAAGGCTATCAACATTGAATGACCATAAATTACCCGATTTTGGATCAATGACAAACATGAAATTATTGGAACTATCCGGAATAAAATTGATACCCGGTGCACCCATAAAAGTATGAAGGCCCTGTCTTCTTCCACCAATTATTAAAAGGGATCCGTCCTTTGCCATGGCTGAAACATAGGACTGAAGACGAGGCAATGCTGGTTTTCCATTGTATCCCTGTTCAACAAATTCCAATATAAAAGGCAATGCGTTTAATTCTGCATTTGCAGGAATAACATTACCGGCTGTGCTGTCCTTTTTGCCCGGAACTTCAGTGGATTGATTCGAACTGTTATTACAACCGGGAAACAATGCACCTGTTGAAAATACTAACAATAAGGTATATACGATTGATCTTAAAGTTTTCATGTTGTTGTTTTTTTTGCAGCAGCCAGTTGTGATTGAATGTTTTTAACAAAATACATTATGGTCATGATCTTTGCATCCGACATATCCCTGGTGATGGGCATGAAACGCGGATCGTTGAAATCAACCGACATATAATAAGGTATTGCTCCGGCTGTTATTCCCAGCGGCCCAATCCTGTTATCATTGTAACTCCTGTTCCATGGCGGGTTATCTGAAAAAATTGTAAAGGTATGCAGGTCGGTCAGGTCTATCTGTTCCCGCATGCTGGCATATAATTTTGCAAATGGAACCATCAATGTCTGAATTTCTTCCCACGCTGGATTTTGATTTATAACATACTGTGAAAATGCCAAACAGGTTATTGTTTGTGGCTGCGGAGGAGGAGGAGAATTCGGATTGGTCCAGTCAGGATGAGGCACATCCGGATCAACAATCACCACAAAATACAATTGACCATCCAATTCTGCTGTTCGCTTACCCGGATCCCTTAATACTTTCAATGTTACCGTGGCAAATCCAAATTGATCGCTCGCAGTAACGGTTGCCTGCAACGCTCCATCTGCCTGCGGCGTATTCCCTTTATTGGAAGGGCCTGCTGTAACACCCGGCATCCCCCCATGAAGACTTAATACCACTGCAGCTAACTGTTTATTGGGCAATGGAGCACCATTCTTTGAAACATAAACCCTCGTCGTAGCAGTAGTACCCGGGTCTCCGGCCATGCGTATTGGTCTTACTTCTACAGCAATTTGTGCATTCGTTATTGGTTCAAACAACACGGTTGGCGTACCAATATCAGTTCTTGACATAGTAAGCTGTAAATTACCCTGCTGCAACACATTCAATTGTGTATCGTTTAATGGCATCTCATTAACCTGTGCATTGTTCTCATAAGAAAAAGACGAATAATCAATTGTACCTATTTCCATTGCAACGGGCTCAGGTGTAGTTACAACTGCCTTCAATGTGCCAAGATCTACTGGCGGGCCACCCGCATTTTGCCTGCAAATACTGTTTGCCATATCTATAACCAGGCGTTTCCTTGCCACATCAACTTTAAAAGGGCAATTGTTGAATGAAGGAAAATTCCAGGGATCATTTTGGGTGAATGTTCTTGGCAACAACCAACGCTGACCTGGATTGTACAAAGGTTCATTTGCAAACACCGGCCCCATGGTACCCACAATTCTTCCGGTCAGGTACTGGGAATCTTCGGGCGTATTTCTATAACCGTCTACTACAAAATTGAAGGACACCAGGTATTGGTTGTTTTCAATTAAAGTAGCAGAACGCAGACTGTTTAAAATATCCGATGATGAAACGGGCCAGTCGGCAGTATTGATGCGTAAAGCTGAATGAAAAACACCACATGCATTCATATCGCCGCCAAAACTATCCTGGTCGTAATCACCCTGCTCCCAGCTACGTGTTGGTAAAACTGCATTGAACCAATAATTATTGAGTGAAGGCGGATCCAGTTTACCCGTGATCGTAGTAGTTCCTACGGTAAGCGTTATTTGCAATCCGTATAATACAGTAACACCCTGGTTGTAAACGTCGAGGTCAACAATTCTTCCAGGGCTG
>JAYSWW010000499.1:0-2546 GCA_043717805.1 Ferruginibacter sp. | reverse complement strand
ACAGGCTGCTTAAACAAAGCCAGTTGGAAAATAAGATACAACAGTTGAAATTAAAACTCCAAAGTGACAGTGCTGAAAATATTGCCGCCATGAATGATTATTCAATTGCATCGTTGCAATACAAAAGGCAGAAAGCCATGTACGACAGCGGCCTTGTTTCACTTACACAACTGGAGCAGCGTAACCAGGCATTTCAAAACGCATTGGCAAAAAGAACCAGTGCCGAAAATAAATTTGGCGCCACCCGGCAGGAGCTCATCATCGCCCGGATTGAAATGGATGCCATTAACCAGGATTTTGTTGAAAAAGTTTCCAAGGCACAGGGCGATCAGTTTCAGTCCTTATCGCAAATAGCAGGCGGACAGGGCGATGTGGCAAAACTGCAAAACCAGTATAGTAATTATAATATACGCCGTGGCATGTATTTTATTACATCTCCACAGGCGGGCCAGATCACCAAGGCTAAAAAAGCAGGACTTGGGGAGATCATCAAAGAAGGTGAAATGCTTGTGGAAATCGTTCCTGATAAAATAGACTATGCAGTAGAACTTTTTATTGAGCCAATGGACTTACCATTGATCTCCCTGGATCAAAAAATTCGATTTTTATTTGATGGATTTCCTGCAATCGTTTTCAGTGGCTGGCCCAATGCTTCTTACGGAACGTTTAGCGGAAAGGTGGTCGCCATTGAAAATTCGGTTAGCCCAAACGGTAAGTTTCGCATACTGGTAAAAGAAGATGAGGAAGATAAAAAAAACTGGCCAAAGGAATTGAAGATCGGCGCCGGTACCCAGGGAATTGCGTTATTGAAAAATGTACCGGTATGGTATGAGCTTTGGCGAAATGTCAATGGATTTCCTCCTGATTTTTATAAAGCAGTTGTTGAAACCAAAACAAACAAACAGTAAGAAAATGAAAAAAATATTTTTAATACCACTATTTCTCTTTTTTATACAAAGTGTAAAAGCCAATGACAGCACCAAAACACTTTCACTGAATGATTTTTTAAACATCGTAAAAACATACCACCCCGTGGCAAAGCTGGCAAGCTTACAGGTAGAAAAAGCAAAAGCAGGTCTGGTTAATGCAAGAAGTGGTTTTGATCCGGTGCTGGGAAGCAATGCCGGCAATAAAACTTTTGATGGTATTAATTATTATCAAAGCAATGGCATAAAAATCAGCATTCCTACATGGTATGGAATAGAAATAAAAACTGGCATTGAATATTTAGGAGGGTCAAGAACGGACCCCATGGAAACAACCGGTAAAACCAGTTATGCAGGGATCAGTGTTCCTCTTGCAAAAAACTTACTGATGGACAAAAGGCGTGCAGTATTGCAACAGGCAAAAATAATGCTGCAGGCATCAGAACAGGAAAGAAGGATGATGCTGAATGATCTTATGATGGAGGCAACAGATACATACTGGCAATGGGTACAATCTTGTTTTATTTACCAAACATACAATGAGGTCATTGGAATGAATAAAAAAAGAGTGGTCATGGTGAATATGGCACATCGCAACGGAGAAAGATCCGCTATTGATACAATAGAAGCAATCACACAACTTCAGAATTTTGAATACCAGCAAAACGAAGCATGGCTTGCATGGCAAAATTCAGGAGTTCAACTGAATACTTTTTTATGGAAGCAAAACAATGAAGCATATGAATTGCCCCCGGATGTTTTTCCGGATAAAAAACCAGAAGAGTTATACGACGCAATTATTTTTCCTGAACTTGAAAAAACAATTTCGGATGCCAGGAAAACACATCCCGAATTAAGCATGTATTCTTATAAACTAAATACGCTGGGGATCGAAAAAAAATTAAAATTCCAGGAATTGTTACCCAAACTGGATTTAAAATACAACCAGTTGGGAAAAGGGTATGATGTTGCGTCCACTGCCATGAAAACCATTTTTGATAATAATTACAGGTTTGGAATAAACTTCAGTGTGCCACTGCGGCTCAGCCAGGGCCGCGGTGAATACAAAATGGCCAAGCTCAAAATAATAGAAACTAGTCTGCAGCAAAACCAGAAAGAGAATGAAATAATAAATAAAGTAAAAAATTATTATAACCAGCTTGTTAATTATAAAATGCAGGTCAGTCTTCTACAGAGAACATATGCGAGTTACCTGCGATTGCAAAAAGGCGAGGAAACCCGCTTTTTCAATGGGGAAAGCACTTTGTTCCTCGTGAACAGCCGTGAAAATAAAACGTTGGAAACCTTGTTGAAACTAACTGAAGTAACTGCAAAATATAATAAGACGGCTTATGCTCTAAAATGGGCTGCAGGCGAACTATGGAAATTATAATATGATTACTAAATTATTCATTTATTTTTATTCATTAATAAGCCAAATATGCTGCCATACGAAAAATTATTATTAGAAAACAAGGCCTGGGCAAAAGAACAAAAGGAAACAGACCCGGAGTTTTTTAACCGCCTTGCTTCTCAGCAGGCGCCTGAATTTTTATGGATCGGTTGCAGCGACAGCCGTGTGCCTGCGGATAAAATAACAGGTACAGAGCCCGGAGAAAT
>JAYSWW010000498.1:0-6500 GCA_043717805.1 Ferruginibacter sp. | reverse complement strand
AGTGCGGCAGGCTTAAATGTTGTTTGAATTATGAGCTGGATACTTATATGGATGCGCTCCAGTTTTTCCCAACAGATGCCGATATGCTGGAAGTTGCCAAAGGAAGGGCATTCCTGGTGAAGAAGGATATTTTCAGGAACCTGATGTGGTATACCATGGCTGAAAGTAACAAACAATACCCGCTGAGCATTGAAACGGTTAAAAAAATAAAAGCACAAAACAAGGAAGGCATTCGTCCCGAAGAAATGGAAACCGTGGAAGTAACCAGCAACAAACCAAAAGAAGTAGAACCCGAATATGCTGATATTGTTGGCCAGATCAGTTTAAAAAGTCTGGAAAAAACCACGCGTAAACGAAGGGATAAAGAAAGAAGTAGGGAACAAAAGCCACAGCAAGGCGGAGGACAACAACAAAGATCTCCTCAGCAAAATCGTGCTGGCGGACAACAACGGAATGAGACCGGTGGCGGACAACAGGGCAGGCAGCAACGTTCGCCGCAAAACCGTGGGCCGCAAGGTCAAAACCCCAATCAAAGCCAAGGTCAACAAGGCGGACAACAACAAAGGCCTCCTCAACAAAGAAGGCCCCAGGGTCCCGGACAGGGACAACAGGGAGGGCAAGGTCAACAAGGTGGACAGGGCAGGCAACAACGACCACCACAAAACCGTGGACCACAAAGGCCCCCACAGGATAAAAAGGAAGGATAGATGATTGTTAATTGAAATAATGATAACTGAATAAATACGTCCTGGTTTATTAATTCGTGTAATTCGTATTTACAATTCGTGTTATAAAAATCATACATCTGAAAATCATACATCATATATCTTTAAATCATACATTCGATCTGTGTCAATAAACGTAAAGGATTTATCCAAACATTATGGCAGCCAGAAAGCGGTTGATGGAATTTCTTTTACGGTATACAAAGCAGAGATCGTTGGTTTTCTCGGGCCGAATGGTGCAGGAAAATCAACTACGATGAAAATGATAACAGGCTACCTTACGGCCGATGCAGGCAATATACAGGTTTGTGGAATGCCAGTCATTGAAAACAATATTGAAACAAATAAGAAAATCGGTTACCTCCCCGAAGCCAATCCTTTATACCCGGATATGTATATAAGGGAATACCTGAAGTTCGTTGCCAATGTGCATGGAATTAAAAATTCAAAACAAATCATTGAAGAAGTAATCAAGACTGTAGGCCTTACTCCTGAATCCAATAAAAAGATCGGGCAGCTCAGTAAGGGTTATAAACAACGGGTAGGCCTGGCCGCCGCATTGGTACATGATCCGGAAGTACTGATATTAGATGAACCAACTTCGGGGCTTGATCCAAACCAGATCGTGGAAATCAGGGAAGTAATAAAAAATCTCGGGAAAAATAAAACTGTACTTTTTTCATCGCATATCATGCAGGAAGTAGAAGCCATCTGCGATCGGGTGATCATCATCAACAAAGGCAATATTGTGGCAGATGATAAGTTACAAAATCTTCAAAAGTCATCAACGGGAAGCCAATATGTAACTGTTGAATTTAAAGAACCGGTTGACATAGATTTTTTGAAAAAAATGAAGGATGTTATTGAAGTAAAAAATATTCAATCTTCCCCGAAAATACCGGGGCAGGCAACCTTCAATATCCAATGTTCAAATGCAGACAGTGTAAGAAAACAATTGTTGCAACTAAGCATTGATCACAACTTAAACATCGTCTCATTGCAAAGTGAAACAAAAAATTTAGAATCGGTATTCAAGTCGCTGACTACATGATTTTCATTTGAAGCATCCTGTAAAGATTATTACTTTTGCAAACTGAAAGTTGAATCAAACATCAAACATCAAACATCAAACATCAAACATCAAACATCAAACATCAAACATCATAAATCATAAATCATAAATCAACATGAGCTACATCGCCTCCCTACACGCCCGCCAGATCTTAGACAGTCGCGGAAATCCAACGATCGAAGTTGATATATTAACAGAAAACGAAAGGCTTGGCCGGGCGGCAGTTCCAAGTGGTGCCAGTACCGGTATTCACGAAGCAGTTGAACTGAGGGATAACAATAAAAAACTCTATGGAGGAAAAGGCGTTTTAAAAGCGGTTAAAAATGTAAATACCATTTTAGCAGATAATTTATTGGGCTGGGATGTGGCAGATCAGACAGGTATCGATAACATGATGATCGCATTGGATGGCACAGAAAACAAGAGCAAACTTGGCGCCAATGCAATGCTGGCCATTAGCCTTGCCGTGGCAAAAGCAGCAGCCCTGGAAGCAAATCTTCCTTTATACAGGTATATCGGCGGAACCAACGCAAAGACACTTCCCATTCCGATGATGAATATTTTAAACGGCGGTTCACATGCAGATAATAAAATAGATTTCCAGGAATTTATGGTAATGCCCGTTGGTGCCAAAACTTTCAGTGAAGGATTGCAGTGGGGTGTTGAGATTTTTCATGCACTAAAATCAGTATTAAAGAAAAAAGGATACAGTACCAATGTTGGCGATGAAGGCGGATTTGCGCCAAATATCCAAAGCAATGAGGAAGCAATAGAAACTGTTTTGCTTGCGATCACTGCTGCAGGTTTTAAAGCAGGTTCACAAATTGGAATTGCCATGGATCCTGCTGTCAGCGAAATGTATGACAGTACAAAAAAACTGTATCATTTTCATAAAAGCGATGGTAAAAAACTAAGCAGCGAAAAAATGGTAGACTTCTGGGCAAACTGGGTAAAGAAATACCCCATCATTTCCATTGAAGACGGGATGGCCGAAGACGACTGGAAGGGTTGGAAATTAATGACTGATACCCTGGGTAAAAAAATTCAATTGGTAGGTGATGATCTTTTTGTAACAAATGTTAAACGTCTGCAGCAGGGAATTGATACAGGTGTAGCCAATGCATTGTTGGTTAAAGTAAACCAGATCGGTACATTGACAGAAACGATGAATGCGGTAACAATGGCCCAGAACAATGGATACAATACGATCATGAGTCACCGTAGTGGTGAAACGGAAGACAGTACCATTGCAGACCTTGCAGTTGCGTTGAATTGCGGCCAGATCAAAACCGGCTCTGCCTCCAGGAGTGATCGTATGGCAAAATACAATCAATTGATCCGTATTGAGGAAATGCTGACTGACAGTGGGTTATACCCGGCTGGAAAAATTAAATTCGGGAAGTAATAGGGTTGTATTTGGGGCTTTTGTTTCTTATTATTTTTTGGATGTAAAAATGTGCTTTAAGTGTTATTAAAAAGCTATTGGAAAATTCTTTAATAACATTTACATTTATTTACTCACATTTTTTAATCCAAAACTTTACTATTATGAAACAAAGTACACTAAAGTTAATTTCAACACTCTTTATTATTTTCTTTTTCTTTAAAGTACATGCGGAACCGTTTTTAACAATCCAATTTTCTGATAAAAATGTACCTCAAATTACTTCTGATGGTGAAACTTATATTTTAACTTTCGAGGATCCCGAATTGACAGATATATTTCATTTGTACATAATTAAAGAATTCGAAAAAAAATATCCGTCTGCTCTTTCATTCACCCATCCAAATGCGGAAACATTAGATCGTGTTTATAATCTGTTTACTTCTGATTATAAGGACTTATACAATGTCCTAAGCTCAAGTCAACATACCTCTATAGAAGCATTTTATATTGATGATAGCGGGCCTATACTATTATACACACCCGTTGATTATAATAATTATCCAACCTGTAGTTTTCATGGATACACCACAACAAGTGCAAGTTCTCCCTTAGACCTTATTAACGCTCAACAAGCATGGGATATATCACAAGCTCCTGTACTTTTGGATATCAGCGGGCTTTCATCCGGAATGTATATGTTGCAAATGTTAACTGCCCAATCAACTAAAGTTGAAAAGCTGATCATAAAATAAAACGGGTTTAGAAGAGTTTAGATTGTTTAAGAAGTTTAGAATTTCAAATAACATTGAAGTGTTTGTTTTAAATCGCAAGCCTAAACCATCTAAATTCTTCTAAACATTCTAAACTTAGATCCAAAAGATGACTTCTTTTAGATATTAAAATTTCAGGTATAATTCTTGTAAATATTTCTTTACTTTGTATTGCCTAAACAATATTTATGAAAATTATCAACGGCATTTTTTCTTTTGTAAAGAACAAATATTTTATTGCCGCAGCTTTTTTCATCATATGGATGTTATTTTTTGATATAAGAGACTGGGCTTTGATAAATGGCCGCAGGGAAAAACTGGCAAACCTGCAGGAAAGTGAACAGCATCTTAGCCGGCAAATAACGGAAACACGAAAAGAACTTGATTTATTAAAAACCAATGCACAGACTATTGAAAAATATGCCCGTGAAAAGTATTTAATGAAAAAAGACAATGAGGACCTTTTTATCGTAAATACACCGTAGAAAAGGTTAATTACACGCTTAAAACACAATATTCCTGCAAAGCCTCCGTTTAATAGACGGATATGGATAATCATTTAATTTCAAACCTGCAATCAACATTGCCTATGCACAGCTTTACACCGGAAGATCTGTTACAATATTTGTACAAAGAAACTTCCACGGAAAAAACAGCTGCTATCAAAGCAGCTTTAGAATCGGATTGGAGCTTAAGGGAAAAATTCGAAGTAATTTCAACTGGCTCAAAGAGATTGGAAAGAATCAAACTTTCTCCCCGACAAAAAACTATTGATAATATTTTAAGCTATGCTGAAAAGGCAGTGGAAGAATTAACTCCACACGTTTAAAATCAACAGTATTTATGTAATTTCCCCGTTTCTGATCTGAAAACGGGTTTTTTTATGACCAAAAAGGAACGCTACCAGTTTATCATTGACTATTTTCTACAGCATTCCCCTGACGCTGAAACTGAATTGATTTACGACAACCCCTTTCGGCTTTTGGTTGCCGTGATCCTATCGGCACAATGCACCGATAAACGCGTTAACCTAACTACGCCTGCTATTTTTGAAAAATTTCCAGACGCTGCAACGATGAGCAGGGCTGGGTTTGATGACCTTTTTCCACTAATTAAAAGTATTTCTTATCCAAACAATAAAACAAGACACCTGATCGGTATGGCAAAAATGCTGCAGGAAAAATTCAATGGTACAGTGCCAATGAAAGTGGAAGAATTGGTACAATTACCCGGTGTAGGCAGAAAAACGGCCAATGTTATCACTTCTGTAATAGATGAACAGCCAAATATGGCGGTTGATACCCATGTTTTTAGGGTAAGTGCAAGGATAGGGTTAACAACCGGGTCAAAAACACCTGCCGAAACTGAAAAACAACTGATCAAACACTTACCACGGGAATATGTACACAAAGCACATCACTGGATCATATTACATGGAAGATATATATGTACAGCACGTAACCCAAAATGCAGCGTATGTGGGTTAAAAATTGCCTGTAAATATTACAAAAACAAAAAGATCTGATGTTCAGATTTGAAAAATATTCATTTTCTTTGTAATTATAATAATGGTAAATTACGCTCCCTGAACTGAATTTGCTTAAATCAAATTAACTATTAGTTTTCATGAAAAGAATAATCAGCCTGTTAAGCCTCTGCATTTTGCTTACAGCGTATTCAAATAATGCATCCGCCCAATATTACTTTTATAATGATGACTATTATGATAGCCCGTTTTTATTTGAAGTAGGTGCATCAGTCGGCGCTATGAATTCTTTAACAGATTTAGGCGGTAATAAGGGCATTGGTAAGAGGTTTGTGAAAGACCTGAACCTTGGTAAAACTAATTTTTGCGGGGGTGTTTTCATCAATGCCATTTACAAGAATGCAGTTGCCCTCAGGCTTGAAGGAACTTTTGGAATGGTTGCCGGCAATGATGATATACTTGAAAAAGTCAGTCCGTTGGATATTGCAAAAACACGTTACAACAGGAATTGTAATTTCAGGTCCAGGATAACAGAAATTTCTTTGGTTACTGAAATTCATCCGCTGTATATTTTTATCAATTACCAGGACAGGGAGTCCGATCCTCCAAGATTATCTCCTTACCTCCTCGGAGGTGTTGGTTATTATACATTCAATCCACAGGCAGATCTGAATGGAAAATGGATAGACCTTCAGCCGTTAAGCACCGAGGGGCAGGGTTTTAAAGAATACCCTAACAGGAAAGTTTATAAGCTTCAGCAAATAAACATACCGGTTGGCCTGGGTATAAAATATGAATTGTCTCCATTATTAAACCTAAGAGGCGAGTATGTTTACCGCGTTTTAAATACAGATTACCTGGATGACATGAGTACAGATTATGTTGACCCAAATGTTTATCCAATTTACTTTTCAGGAACCAAGCTTTCCAATGCAATTGCGCTGAGTGACAGGCAGATCAATCATGTTACGGGTCCGGGCGGAAAACGCGGAAGTCCTAAACAAAAAGATTCTTTTTTCAGTTTCAACTTAAAATTAAGCCTTACGATAGGCAGACAAAA
>JAYSWW010000497.1:0-2553 GCA_043717805.1 Ferruginibacter sp. | reverse complement strand
CGGATTGATTGGATTGATGGATTTACTGGTCATTATACTGGCTGTCATTTTGTTTCCATATCTATGGAAGGATTGAGACCAGTCATCTCGTATAGGTTACCGGTCATTTTTTAATAAAAGACAGTTGAATACAGCAACCGGGCGATTGTGATTTTTTTTGGTTTCTATGATACAGATTCCCATAACTTTGCGCCTCGGATCAAAACATCATCTGTGCAAAAAAACTGGTGGAAAATATTGTCTTTTGTTTTGTTGGTTTACACCATAATTGCAGGTTTCCTGCTCGACGTTCCCCATCTCTTCATATTGAATGAAACGATACGCAATTTATACTTTCATGTTTGTATGTGGTTTGGCATGATGATATTATTTATCATCAGTTTTGTTTACAGCATAAAATATCTCCGCGATTTTAATTACCGCAATGACCTGTTTGCAAAAAACTTTGCAGCAGTGGGTTGCCTTTTTGGTATTCTTGGATACACAACCGGAACCGTATGGGCAAGTTATACCTGGGTTACCGACCAGGGGCAATCACTGGGAAGTATTTTAAAAGAACCCAAACTAATTGGAGCTGCCATCGCTTTGCTGATCTATGCTGCTTATTTTGTTTTAAGAGGATCATTTACCGATATGGATAAAAGAGCCAGGATCAGTGCGGTGTATAATATTTTTGCCTTCGCAATGTTGTTTCCAAGTATTTGGATCATTCCAAGGCTGGTTGGCAGCCTACACCCCGGCGCACCGGGTGGTGAAGGGGGCAATCCGGCATTGAATTTTAAAGATATTGACAGCCGTTTAAGAATGGTATTCTACCCGGCCATCATCGGCTGGACATTGTTAGGCGTTTGGATCGCTACATTAAAAATAAGGCTCGAATTGTTAAGAGATAAATCATTGATCCATGAATAAATTATTTTCACGTTTATCATTATTATTTTGCAGTTTATTGATAAGCAGTTATTTATTTGCACAGGACAAACCGGAAATGGCTGACCTGATGCGCAGCAATGGAAAGATTTATGTAGTGGTTGCCGTATGCCTCATCATCCTGATCGGTTTATTCATTTATGTAATGATGCTGGACAGGAAAATGAGAAAGATGGAAAAGGGTGAATAACATTTTGTTGATAGTTGAATTACTCTTCAGGGCTGTGATCCCCGTATGATTGGAGATTGTAGTAAGTAAAGAAGAAGTTCAGAAGCCGTTAAAAAAATAAAAAAAGATTGCTTGATTATTTGAAAAATAAAACCAATTATTATGTCTTCACAACAGTATAGCTTTTTTCAAAGTGTAGAAAAAAGCTTTGACAAAGCTGCCAAATTCACAAAATTTGACCCGGGGATCCTGGAACAGATCAAAGCTTGTAACAGTGTTTATCAAATGCGTTTCCCTGTAAAAAGGGATGATGGCAGTATTGAAGTTATTGAGGCTTATCGTGTACAACACAGCCAGCATAAAACGCCTTGTAAAGGAGGTATCCGTTTCAGTGATGAAGTGAACCAGGATGAAGTGATGGCGCTTGCGTCGCTGATGACCTACAAATGTGCCATTGTAAATGTTCCATTTGGTGGTGGCAAAGGCGGGATCAAGATCAATCCGCGTAATTACAGTGTTTATGAACTTGAGAAAATAACCCGTCGTTATACCAGCGAACTTGTTAAGAAAAATTTTATTGGTCCCGGTATTGATGTTCCGGCTCCAGATTATGGCACCGGCGAAAGAGAAATGTCATGGATCGTTGATACTTATGCTTCTTTGAAACCCGGAGAGATCGATGCAGCAGGTTGTGTAACAGGTAAACCGGTTACCCAGGGTGGTGTCAGGGGAAGAAAGGAAGCTACCGGGCTTGGCGTTTTTTTCGGCATCCGTGAAGTATGTAACATGCCGGAGGTTATGAAAAAACAGGGATTGTCTCTTGGCATACATGGTAAAACAGTTGTGGTTCAGGGGTTGGGTAATGTTGGCTACCATTCTGCAAAATTCTTCCGTGAAGCCGGGGCTAAAGTAATTGCATTGGCAGAATATGAAGGTGCCATCATGAATCCAAATGGATTGAATGAGGAAGATGTATTTGAACACAGAAAAAAAACCGGTTCCATTTTAAATTTTCCGGGTGCAACCAACCTGGCAAAAAACACTCTTGCACTGGAACTGGAATGCGATATCCTGATCCCAGCTGCATTGGAAAATGTAATAAATGCAGACAATGCAGACAGGATAAAAGCAAAGATCATTGGAGAGGCTGCAAATGGTCCCTGCACGCCTGAAGCAGACGAAGTTTTTATCAGGAAAGGCATCTTATGTGTGCCGGATATGTACCTGAATGCAGGTGGTGTTACTGTCAGTTATTTTGAATGGCTTAAAAACCTTAGCCATGTACGTTATGGCCGTATGGAAAAAAGATTTACAGAAAATCTAAATACCCATATACTTGCACAAATTGAAGGCCTTACAGGTAAGCAGGTAAGTGATGGCGAACGTAAATTTATTTTACATGGCCCGGAGGAAGTTGACCTTGTACACAGCGGGCTGGAAGAAACGATGATCTC
>JAYSWW010000496.1:0-2554 GCA_043717805.1 Ferruginibacter sp. | reverse complement strand
AAGATGGCAAGACCATTCGAAAGATCTTGTTCAGCGATATTTATTTCATTGAAGCAAAAGGTGACTATGTGAAATTGCATTTTCATGATAAATATTATGTGATCCATGCCACCCTTAAAATACTGGAAGAAAAACTTTCACCAAAAAAATTCATTCGGATACACCGCAGTTTTATCGTTGCTGTTGAAAAGATCGATTATATAGAAGACAATGTTGTATTTTTAAACACGATTCCTGTACCACTTTCTGAATTCTATAAAAGCAGGTTGCTAAGCCAATTAAATTTTCTTTAGGTACCGTTATAAATTATGAAAAAGTCATACCAATTTTTTTCCTGGATCGTACTAATGGTGCTGGCACTGATTGCTGCATTGGTAACCACGCAGATCATAACTTCCAGGTCGGTTGATCGTCTTGTCAATGGAAATGAACAGGCTACAGCAACTTTTGTTATCAATAACAGGATCGAGGAAATGGTAAATCTTTCTTTTGAAATTGAATCAAAAATATTAACGGATAGATCTCCTGACCTTTTAAAAAATCACCCGGGAATTGCAGACTCTGTGAACAGGCTAAAATTAAAGGCAAGTGAACTGGAAAAAATAATGAATGAAGCCGGCATTTCATCATCATTGGAAAAGATCATTAAACTTGTTAACCGGCAAACATCTTTGTCATCTTCCATTTTATCAACTTCACAAAACAATTCATTGCTGGATTCACTGGGAAAAAAACATTTTGGCGACAGCATTTATGTCAATTCGCTTGCATTCCAGATAGAACTTGAAAATTCACTTCACAATACATTGAAGGAAAACAACCAGGTGGCAGAAAAGGTATCCTGGTTAAATAAACTGCTTGCATTTACTGCTTTGCTGGCTGTTTTATTACTTGCCACCATCATCATACGACGCCAGGTAATGCAGTACCTGCTGATACGCGACCTGGAACAGGCTCGTAAACTGGCTTTACAATCCGTGAAAGTCAAAGACCAGTTCCTGGCCAATATGAGCCATGAGATCAGAACGCCGTTGAATGCATTGAAAGGGTTTAGTAACCTGTTGTCAAAAACCCCGCTCGACGATGAACAACAGCAATACTGCAGCATCATCAACAATTCAAGTGACAGCCTCTTGCACATCGTAAATGATATACTTGACCTTTCAAAAATAGAAGCTGGTGCAATGGCTATTAAAAATAATAATTTCAGCCTGCATACTTTATTGCATGACCTGGAAATTACTTATGCTACGGTAGCACATGAAAAAAAGCTGGACTTTGTTCTTGAGATAGGAGAGTCTGTGCCGAATAATATAACAGGTGATCCTGAGAGATTGAAACAGGTTTTGGTAAACCTCATAAGCAATGCCATTAAATTTACAAATGATGGCAAGGTTTCATTAAAGGTAAACGCAACAGGGAAAGATGAAGAATTGGCATCAATACATTTTTCTGTAGAAGATTCGGGCATTGGAATTCCAAATGATAAACTTGACCTGATCTTTGAACGATTTGAACAACTCGACAATGCATTCATCCGGCAACAGGGCGGTACCGGGCTTGGATTGTCTATCACCAAAATGATCATAGAATCAATGGGTGGACAGATCTTTGTAAAAAGCGAACCGGGAAAAGGGTCTGTTTTCAGTTTTACAATAGGATTTAAAATCAATAAGCAACAAACGCAAAGCCGGGAAATGCAAATGCAGCGTTTAGCCCGGATCGTTGATGACCCTTCACAAAATGCTATATTGCTGGCAGAAGATAATAAAGTGAACCAGTTGCTGGTGCATAAATTACTTGCGCCATATAATATACAGCCCGTAGTTGCGGAAAATGGTGAAGAGGTTTTGTCATTGCTGGAAACAAAATTTTTTGACCTGATCCTGATGGATGTTCAAATGCCATTGCTGGATGGTATTACAACCACCAGGCTCATCAGGAAATATGTTGCCAAACAGATACCGATTGTTGGAATGACAGCTTATGTTCTTCCCAATGAAATTGAGAAATGTTATGCTGCAGGAATGAATGATCACATTCCAAAACCCATTGATGAAAAACAATTATTGGGTGTTATCAAGAAATATATATATCTGGATGAAGGAATGGCAGTAACAGAACCGTCGCAGGTTGTAGCAGGATTTTTTGATAAATCCAATTCCCTTCACAGTCAACAATCCGTTACCGATCTTGCATTCCTGTCTAAATTATGCAATGGAAATGAAGCCGCAATGAATAACATCCTGGAAGCGCTTGAAAAGCAATTGCCCAAAGACAGCCAGGCTTTGGAAAAAGCAATTTTGGAGAAAGATGCAGATGCATTGAAGAAAATCATTCATCACATGAAATCAACCATATCAGCCCTGGGACCTGATTCAACTATTTCTAGGTCGGTCATGACTTTTAGCGATAATTTGCACAATTGTTCTGATTGGGAAGTTATATCGCTTTCCGGCAAACAAATTTTATCGGATCTGCAAAACAGCATAGATTTCATTAAAAACAATCAAAGGCAATTATAAAATTTATTTGCATTATAAAAGAATATCCT
>JAYSWW010000495.1:0-2555 GCA_043717805.1 Ferruginibacter sp. | reverse complement strand
GGATCGTATACAATGCATAAGATCCGGTATCCACTTTCTTCCCTTTTAATTCAACCGGTTCTGAAAATTTAATGATCGTTGCGGCATTGGCACCGGTGCGCCAAAGTTTGTTAAAAGGAACCAGGTCGCCGAATATTTTCCTGTCTTTTGTACCGGGCCTTGAATATGTTAGTTCAATATTTCCCATCCCAAAATCCTGTTTGATGGTTTGCGTGGGTGAGGGCTGTGGCATTTTAACCTGGGCATTCAATGCAAAACAGGCAGAAGCTAGTAATCCTGTGAATAATATTTTTTTCATGATGTATTTATTTAGTTTTTGTTTATTGAAAATATACTTTTACTGTCTGGTAAAATAATCTGTTGTTGATGAACTGTTGCTGAGAATACATTTGTTGTTTCTCTGAAAAACCCTGTAACCCGAAAAGGCCTGCTGCATTGCCTTTGTTAATGGCGATCTCCAGGTAACCCGCTGAATTGAACAGCGCCAGTTTTTCACCTTCGTTAACATCAGCATATGTTTCACTGATCTTATCAATTACTTCATCTCTTTTAAAAACAATGGTAAAACTTCTTCCCCTGCGTTGTTCTTCAAATTCTTCTTTGGTAATGTTTACAATTACGTTTTCAAAATTATCAATAAATATGATCTGTCCTTCTATGTAATCATTACCCAAAAGAGGACGCAAAGGATTTTTTACCTGGATTGAAATGGATGCGTCACCAATGGATTCTAATTTTTTCCCAGATAATATTTCATTGAATGCATTTGCAAAAATATTTATACAAAATAAAGTATTTTTCTGATTTGTTTTTCCAAGGGGCAATGCCACAACTTTTTGAGGAGATTCTTCCAGTATCATAGTAAGCAGGCCATTGTCGGCACATCCAATGTAATGGCCATTGTGTTCTGCCAGTAACAGGTGTTCGGGCTTTTCGTCAAACAGGTTTACCAATATCAAATGAAAAGTACCGGGTGCAAAATTCTTTATGGCATTTCTGCAAACATAAGCGGCCTGCGGATAATTAAAAGGAGAAAGTGAATGGGTTATATCAACAATTCTGAATTCTTTATTTGACTGTAATAACTGACCCTTTATAGCGCCAGCTAAAAAATCCTGTTCGCCAATATCACTTGTTAGGGTTAGTAAAGCCATGTATTTTATAGGTGCTTATAAACTGAATTGAATTTTTGAATCTAAGTTCCGCCGATCATTTGATGAGTTTGCCATTTTTATAATAAAATCTTTTTGTTAGTTTATCAGCTAAAGTTGGGAAAAATTTAGCCAGGAACACAGTTTGTTTGCCAAGAAATGTCAGCACCAGGGTTCTTTTTCTTTTTTCTATTGCTTTTATGATATACCTGGCACATTCTTCGGGGCTCATCAGGTCATTTTCATTCACTGGGCTTTGCCCCTGCATTTGCCCCCTTGCATTCAAAGCAGTAATCCTGGTATTGCTCCGGGTAAATCCCGGGCTAACCCACATTACATTTACACCTTCGTCTTCAAGTTCTATTCTCAAAGCTTCCAATAAACCAATAATGGCAAATTTACTCGCCGAATAGCCACTTCTGCCCGGCAGGCCACGGTAACCAGCTATTGACGACAAACCTACAATGGTCCCTTTCCTTTCTATGATAGATTGCAGTGCCAGTTTGGTGCAGTAGACAGTCCCGAAATAATTTATTTCCATGATCTTTCTAAAAACTTCCAATTCGGCGTCTTTCAATAATGATTTCATTGCAATACCGGCATTGTTGATCAGAATGTCTATGCAGCCAAATTGGTTTATGGTAGATTCAATAAAAAGTTTGCAATCGTTGTAATTGCTAACATCGGCCACAACACAATGCAGCGGCGAAGTTGAATGCCTTAGTTGCAGGTCATATAATTTATCCTGGTTGCGGGCACAAGTGGCAATTTTAGCCCCCAATGGCAATAATTGTTCAATAAGTGCCTTTCCGATACCATCACTTCCTCCGGTGATGACTACGACTTTATTTTTAAAAAATTCGCTCATAAAAAAAATTCAACGCAAAAATAGGGGACTTATGTGGCTGTTTACAAAGAAAAAATGACTTTTGGAGGTAATAATTCTGAAAACTTTTTAAAATAATTTGATACAATATGATTTTGCCTTATTTTTGCACTCCATTTAAAAAAGGGATGGGATATTTTGCCTGTTTCTTGAATAAAGGATGATTTGGTAGCTCAGTAGGTAGAGCATCCCGAAATAATCGGGAGGGCGCTGGGCTCGAAAGATCTTAAAATAAAATAAATGATTTGGTAGCTCAGTTGGTAGAGCAATACACTTTTAATGTATGGGCCCTGGGTTCGAGTCCCAGCCAGATCACGAAGCCTCTCTTAAAACAGAGGTTTTTTTATGCCGTATACCTACATATTGTTTTCAACAAAACTCAACAAGTATTATGTTGGTGCCTGTATTGATTTAGAAAGGCGTCTATATGAGCATAATATTGGTCATTCGAAATTTACTTCAATGGGTGTTCCCTGGATATTAAAATATACTGAGAGATTTGAATCTTTACCCGAAGC